>NZ_JAMYUO010000022.1:0-115096 GCF_040323125.1 Mesorhizobium sp. M0062 | reverse complement strand
CTCGAACCACTCCAAAACCCCTTCGGGCCAAAAGTGTTACCCATGTCTCCGATATAAACCGTAACCTATGTGTCCGGAATGGACCTGTTTTTTCTGGTCGGAGTGGCAGGATTTGAACCTGCGACCCCCTCGTCCCGAACGAGGTGCGCTACCAGGCTGCGCTACACTCCGTGACCAGACCGCGGGCTTATAGCTGCCGCATACCGTTCCTGCAAGCGGCAATGGCAGCGCTTCTGTCGCATTTCGTTGGCTTTCGTTGGGCATCGCCGCAAAGCTTGGCTTTCCCTCCCGGGATAAACCCGGCTTAAAGCCTTGTGTGCTAAGTCGCAGCCTCGATAGATCGTGTTTTCGCCATCTGGAGCTTTGCTGCCTTGCCCCTGAAAATCGTAGGCGACGCCCGGCCCAACAGCTTCGAATTCGAAACCGAAGCGCTGATCAAGGCGTCCGGCTTTCGCGAATACGACGCGCGCTGGTGGTTTGGCCATGCCGGTTCGACGCAACCGCCGGACCTGAACCTGATCGGCGTCCAAGCGTTGGGCATGGGCCTGGGCACTTTGATCCGCCGTCTTGGCGCGGGTCCCGACATCGTCACCGGGCATGATTTCCGTTCCTATTCGCTTGCCATCAAGCTGGCGCTGGTTTCCGGCCTGATGGCTGCGGGCGCAAAGGTGAAAGACATTGGCCTGGCGCTGTCGCCCATGGCCTATTTCGCCCAGTTCGCGCTCGACGCGGCATCCGTCGCCATGGTCACGGCATCGCACAACGAGAATGGCTGGACCGGAGTCAAGATGGGTGCGGCGAGGCCGCTCACCTTCGGACCGGAGGAGATGAGCGCCCTGAAACAGATCGTGCTGTCGGGCGATTTCGATCTTGCCGGCGGTGGCTGCTACGAATTCGTCTCCGGTTTTCGCGAGACCTATCTCGACGATCTGGTGAGCGACAAGCGCATCGCGCGAAAGCTGAAAGTCGTGGCCGCTTGCGGCAACGGCACCGCCGGCGCCTTCGCGCCACAGGCGCTGGAGCGCATCGGTTGCGAGGTGATCCCGCTCGATGTCGAGCTCGACCACAGTTTTCCGCGCTATAACCCGAACCCGGAAGACATGCAGATGCTGCATGCCATCAGGGACAAAGTGCTGGAAACAGGTGCTGATGTCGGGCTGGGCTTCGACGGCGACGGCGACCGTTGCGGCGTGGTCGACAATGAGGGCAACGAGATTTTTGCCGACAAGGTCGGCGTCATGCTCGCGCGGGACATATCAACCCAATACCCCGGCTCGACCTTCGTCGTCGATGTCAAGTCGACCGGCCTGTTCAACACCGACAGCGTCTTGCGCGCCAACGGCGCGAAGACAGATTACTGGAAGACCGGCCATTCCTACATCAAGCGCCGGGTCGCCGAACTGGGCGCCGTTGCCGGCTTCGAGAAGTCGGGCCATTTCTTCTTCAACCCGCCGATCGGCCGCGGCTATGATGACGGTCTCATCACCGCGACCGCCATTTGTGAGATGCTCGACCGCAACCCCACAAGTTCGATGGCCGATCTCTATCGCGCGCTGCCGCTGACCTTCGGCACGCCGACCATGTCGCCGCATTGCGGCGACGAAGTGAAGTACGGCGTGGTCGATCGGGTGGTGGCGGACTTCCAGGCGATGCAGCGCGCCGGCAAGACTTTTGCCGGCCAGAAGATCGCCGAGCTGATCACCGTCAACGGCGTGCGCGTCGTGGCCGAGGATGGCACCTGGGGCCTGGTACGGGCGTCGTCGAACAAGCCGGAGCTTGTCGTGGTTGTCGAAAGCCCGGTATCGTCCGACCGCCGCCGGCAGATGTTCGAGGCCGTCGACGCCGTGCTGCGCCGCAGCCCCGAAGTCGGCGCTTACAACCAGACGTTCTGATTGGACCTTTCATGAGCGAGCGCATCGTCAGTTTTGTCATGAGCGGCGGTGTCGGCTCGCGGCTGTGGCCGCTGTCGCGCGAGGACAACCCGAAACAGTTCCACGATCTCTCCGGCGACGGCTCGATGCTGGCCAAGACCTTGCGCCGGCTGACGGCGCGGCCGGAAGGTGAGACGCCGATCTTCCTGATCGCCGCCGAGCGCCATGCCGAGCGTGTCCATGCCGACCTTGCCGGCCTCGACCTCGCCGGCGGTGGCCCGCTGTTCGAGCCGACCGGGCGCAACACGGCTGCCGCCGTGGCGCTGGCCGCGCTGCGCACATTGTCGGAGTTCGGCGACAGCCTGGTGCTGGTGGTGCCGTCAGACCACGAAATCGCCACGCCCAAGCAGTTCTGGCAGAGCGTCGAGGCGGGCAGCCAGGCAGCGCTTGCCGGCCGTCTGGTGGTGTTCGGCATCAAGCCGACGCAGCCCGAGACCGGCTATGGGTATATCGAAGTCGCAGCCGAAAGCGGCGGCGTCTTCGACGTGTCGCGCTTCGTCGAAAAGCCCGACCTCGCCACTGCGCAGAGCTATCTCAGTGCGGGCACCTTCTACTGGAACACCGGCATTTTCCTATTTCGCGCCGGCGCCATGCGCGACGCATTTGCGGCCTTCCAGCCCGACATCTGGCAGGCCACCGAAGCGGCCTACAAGGCAGCGACTTCGGATCTGTCCGGCCTCTATATGCCGCTCGACCTCTACGCCGCCATCCCGTCGAACTCGATCGACTACGCCATCATGGAGCGGGCCAAGGACATCGTCATGGTGCCGGCCGGCTTTCGCTGGAACGACCTCGGCTCCTGGCAGTCGCTGCTCGATGTCGGCCCTGCTGATGCCAATGGCAATGTCGTCGTCGGCGATGTTGTCGCCATCGATTGCGAGAACTCCTACATCAGAAGCGACGGCCGGCTTTTGTCGGCTATCGGCATGAAGGACGTCGCGATCGTCTCGACGGCGGACGCCACCTTCGTCGCGCCGGTCAGCCACAGCCAGCACGTCAAGAAGATCGTCGAGCAGCTGGAGAAATCGGGACGGCTGGAAACCAGGTTTACGCCGGCACACGACCGCGTCATCGAGAGCGGCGCCTGGCGTCGGCGCGTGCATCACTGGCTGTTCGAGGAGACCTTGCCGCTGTGGTCGACTTCAGGCGTCGATGAGCGTCATGGCGGCTTCCACGAGGCGCTCGGCTTCGACGGCGAGGCGCTGTTGAAGCCCAAGCGCATGCGCACGACGGCGAGGCAAGTCTACGCCTTCGCCGTTGCCAAGGCCCGCGGCTGGGACGGTCCTGCCGATCGCCTGATCGCCCATGGCATCGCCTTCATGGCCGGCAAGGGCCGCACGGACCGGGGCGGCTGGGTGCGCACGCTCAATGTCGACGGCTCCGTCGCCGACCCAACCGAGGATGCCTACGACCATTCCTGCGTGCTGCTGGCGCTGGCGCACGCGCATATGTGCGGCGATCCGGATGCGCTGCGGCTGGGCCAGGAGACCTTCGTGTTTCTCGACGCGCATCTCGAGGACAGCCGCATGACCGGCTTTCTGGAGACATCCGACGGCGAGGGCGAGCGGCGCTCCAACCCGCATATGCATCTGCTCGAGGCCTTCCTCGCCTGGTATGAGGCGACCGGCGACCGCACCTATCTGCGCCGCGCCGCGCGCATCATCGACCTTTTCCGCAGTCATTTCTTCGATGCCGAGAGCTGGACGCTGGGCGAATATTTCGACGCCGGGTGGAAGCCGGCCGCCGGCGAGAAGGGCACATGGACCGAGCCCGGCCATCATTTCGAATGGGCCTCGCTGCTCACCGATTTCGTCGCCCGCAGCGGTCAGGGCGAGTTGAGCAATTTTGCCCGCAAGCTCTACGCCTCGGCCATCGCCAACGGCCTCAACCGCGCCACCGGCCTTGCCTATGGCGCCGTCTCAAGACAAGGCCTGCCGCTCGACCTTGTATCGCGCAGCTGGCCACAGGCCGAAGCGATCAAGGCGGCGATCGCGCTTGACGGGCCTGGTGGCCCCGACCTCAAGCCGGAGATCGAGGCGCGCGTCGGCCGCCTGTTCCGCTGGCACATCGATCCGGCCCCGCTCGGCCTGTGGATTGACCGCATCGACGAACGCGGCCGCTCCTTGGCATCGGACGTGCCGGCCAGCATCTTCTATCATCTGGTCTGCGCGCTGACGCAGTATCTTGATGGGACAGCGCAGAAGGGGTGAAGCGTTGGAGCTGCCAATCTCCCCCCTTGCGGGGGAGATGCCTGGCAAGGCAGAGGGGGTGCTGTCCCGCCGACGTCTCAGCTACTCGAAGATCAGACCAAAGGTTGGCGATCCGTCACACCCCCCTCTGGCCTGCCGGCCATCTCCCCCGCAAGGGGGGAGATCAGCTGTCACTTCGCTTTCAACCCTCAATACGGGCTCGCCACGTCCCCGGTCTCGACATACACCGCCTTCAGCTGCGAATAGAGCGCTAAAGCCGCCAGCGAGTTCTCGCGCCCGATGCCGGATTGCTTCACCCCGCCAAACGGAATTTCCACCGGCGTCAGATTGTAGGCGTTTATCCAGCAGGTGCCGGCCTGCAGTTCGGCGATCACCCTATGAGCGCGCTGCAGGTCGCGGGTGAAGACGCCGGCGGCGAGGCCGAATTCGGTGTCGTTGGCGCGGTCGATCACCTCGTCCTCGCCGTCGAACTTCAGCACGCTCATCACCGGCCCGAAAATCTCCTCGCGCGCAATGCGCATCGTATCGGTGACACCGGTGAACACCGTCGGCTCGACAAAGAAGCCGCCATCGAACCCTTGCAGCGACGGCACGTTGCCACCGCAGGCGAGCGTTGCTCCATCCTGCCTGCCGGCCGCGATGTAGGAAACGACCTTCTCCTGCTGCGCCTTGTTGACCAGCGGCCCCATCTGCGTCTCAGGATCGAGCGGATCGCCGATGCGGATCTTTTTCGTCCGCTCGACCAGCCGGTCGACGAAGCGGTCATGGATGCCGCTTTGTACGAAAACACGCGTGCCGTTGGAGCAGATCTGCCCGGTCGAATAGAAATTGCCGAGCATGGCGCCGCCGATGGCGTTTTCGAGATCGGCATCGTCGAAGACGATCAGCGGCGACTTGCCGCCGAGCTCCATCGTGGCGTGCTTCATCTTCGAACCGGCGAGCGACAGCACCTTGCGGCCGGTCGGCACCGAGCCGGTCACCGAAACCTTGGCAACGACATCGTGGCCGACGAGGCCGGCGCCGACATCGCCATAGCCTTGCACCACGTTGAACAGCCCGTCGGGCAGGCCCGCCTCTGAGTAGATCTCGGCCAGCGCCAGCGCCGACAGCGGCGTGTTCTCCGAAGGCTTGAATACCATGGCGTTGCCCATGGCGAGCGCCGGGGCGGATTTCCAGCCGGCGATCTGGATCGGATAGTTCCAGGCGCCGATGCCGACGCACACACCGAGCGCCTCGCGGCGCGTATAGGCAAAAGGTCCACCAAGATCGATCGCCTCGCCGTTGAAGACGGCAACCGCGCCGCCGAAATATTCGAGGCAGTCGGCAGCCGACGGCGCATCCGCCACCAGCGTTTCCTGGATCGCCTTGCCGGTGTCGAGCGTCTCGATCCGCGCCAGATCTGCGTTGCGCGCGCGCAAAATGTCGGCGGCGCGGCGCAGGATGCGGCCACGCTCGACCGGCTTCATCCGCGCCCAGGCCGGTTGTGCGGCCCGCGCAGCTTCGATGGCGAGTTCCAGCACGTTCGGCGTCGCCGAATGCAAGGTGGCGATGATCTCGCCGGTCGCCGGATAGATCACCGGCAGCGGCGCGCCGCCTTCGTCCTCGATGTAGCGGCCGTTGACATAGTGCGATGCCGTTGGCTGGGCGCGCATATGAATTCTCCAATGGTCTTGGCCGGACAATGCCCTATCGATCCGCCACCTGCCAGCGCGGATTGATCCAGGGTTCATGGTTGGATGGCGCCAGCGGCGTGCGGCCGAGAATGTGGTCGGAGGCCTTCTCGCCGGTCATGATCGACGGCGCGTTGAGGTTGCCGTTGGTCACCCGCGGGAAGATCGAGGAGTCGGCGACGCGCAGGCCGTCGACGCCGATGACCCGGCACTCCGGATCGACCACGCTCATGATGTCGTCGGCGCGGCCCATCTTGCACGTGCCGCACGGGTGGTAGGCACTCTCGGCATGATCGCGGATGAAGGCGTCGAGATCCTCGTCCGACTGGACGTGCGAACCCGGCGAGATTTCCTTGCCGCGAAAGCCGTCAAAAGCCTTCTGGCCGAAGATCTCGCGGGTCAGCCGGATGCAGTGGCGGAACTCGGTCCAGTCGTCTGGATGCGACATGTAGTTGAAGCGGATGACCGGCGTCGCTTTCGGGTCGGGCGAGCGCAGCGTCACCGAACCGCGCGACTTCGACCGCATCGGCCCGACATGCGCCTGGAAGCCATGCGCCTTCGCCGCCGCCTTGCCGTCATAGCGCACCGCCGCCGGGATGAAGTGGTACTGGATATCGGGGTAGTCGACACCGGCCTGCGAGCGTACGAAGGCCGCGGCCTCGAAATGGTTGGTGGCGCCGAGGCCGGTCTTGAAGAACAGCCACTGCGCCCCGATCAGCGTCTTGGAGAATGGGTTGAGAACCGAATTCAGCGTGATCGGCTGGGTCGATTCCTGCTGGATGTAGAGCTCCATATGATCCTGCAGATTGCGGCCGACACCGGGCCGGTCGGCCACGACTTGGATGCCGTTCTCCGTGAGATGCGCGGCCGGGCCGATACCGGATAGCATCAGGATCTTGGGCGAATTGATCGACGATGCGGCGACGATCACCTCACGTCGTGCCTTAACGACCTGAATCTGTTTGTGAGCTTCGATCTCGACTCCGACGGCACGCTGATTCTCGATGATCACCCGGCGGGCGAAGCCTCTGATCACGCTGACATTTTGCCGCTTGAGCGCCGGCTTCAGATAGGCTGACGCCGCCGACCAGCGGCGGCCGCCGCGAATGGTTTGCTCCATCGGTCCGAAGCCTTCCTGCTTCGAGCCATTGTAGTCGTCGGTCAGTTCGAACCCGGCTTGGCGGCCGGCCTCGACAAAGGCGCCGTAGAGCGGATTCTTGCGCGGGCCACGCTGGACGTGCAGCGGGCCGCCGTGGCCGCGCCAGCCGTCCTCGCCGCCGTCACTGTCCTCCATGCGCTTGAAATAGGGCAGCACGTCGGCGAAGCCCCAGCCGGCCGCCCCCTGTTCGGCCCAGTGGTCGAAGTCGCGTGCGTGGCCCCTGACATAGACCATGCCGTTGATCGAGGACGAGCCGCCGATCACCTTGCCGCGTGGCGTCGCCAGCACGCGGCCGCCGAGATGCGGCTCCGGTTCGCTGGCAAAGCCCCAGTCGTAAAGGCTCATGTTGAGCGGGATCGACAGCGCCGACGGCATCTGGATCAGCGGCCCGATGTCGGTGCCGCCGAACTCGATGACGATCACCGAATGCTTGCCGTCTTCCGACAGTCGGTAGGCCATGGCCGAGCCGGCCGAGCCGGAGCCGATGATGACGAAGTCTGCTTCAAGCATGGTTCACATGCGCCCATCGTTCATATGCGAAATAAAATCGGCGAGCGAGACATTGCCGCCGGTAGCCATGACCAGGACCGTTTTACCCGCCACATCCACCTTGCCGCCGAGCAGCGCCGCCAGAGAGGCGGCGCCTGACGGCTCGAGCACCAGCTTCATCCGTTCGAAGGCGATCTTCATTGCCCGCCTAACCGATTGGTCGTCGACGGTGATGCCGCGCACGCCGGCGGTCTTGACCGCCGCGAACGGCGCGTCGCCCGGCCGCCGCGACATCAGCCCGTCGCAAATCGATTTCGGCGCGATCGGCATGGTCTCGATGGCGCCATGCGCTAGCGATGCACCCATGCCGTTGAAGCCTTCCGGCTCGACGCCGATGATCTCGGTTGCTGGCGACAGATAGTGGAAGGCGAGCGACATGCCGCCGATCAGTCCGCCGCCGCCGACTGAGCAGAACAGAAGGTCGGCACTGGCGTCCTTTGCCTCGAGTTGTTCGAGCGCTTCGAGCCCGGCGCCGGCCTGGCCGGCAACGATCTCCGGATCGTCGAATGGATGCAGCAACGCCAGCCCTTCGGTCTCGGCAATCTCGCGGGCCTTGGCGGCTGCGACCTCTTCACGGGCGCGCTCGCCATGATCGGTCAGCACGACGCGCGCGCCATAACCTGCGGTCGCATCGCGCTTGGCGGCCGGCGCGTCGATCGGCATGACGATGGTGACGGGAATGCCGAGCGCCTGGCCGGCAGCCGCCAACCCTTGCGCGAAATTGCCGGAGGAGTAGGCGACGACGCCTTTTCTGGCCTCATCCGGCGACAGCCGCTTCAACCGCCAATAGGCCCCGCGCACCTTGAACGATCCCGCCCATTGCAGCGATTCCGGTTTGATGAAGACGCGGGCCGCACCCGTCTCCTTGGCCAAGGCTGTCGATTCCAGCAAAGGCGTGATCTGCGTCGCCTTCGACGTCACGGCATAGGCCTGTCTGAGGTGCTCGAGGGAGGGGACAATTGTCATCATTCGCCTCGCGGAAAGCGTTTCTGTTCCTCGAGATTGTCGAGGTTCATGTGGTTGCGCATGTAGCGTTCCGACGCCTTCTGCAGTGGCTGGAACTCCCAGGGGTAATGCGTGCCGTTGCGCAGCGCGGGATAAACCACCCAGCGCCGCGCCTGGCTGACGCGCACCGCGGCATCGAAGGCCGCCATGTCCCAGCGCGCCCGCACTGCTCCTGTGAAGGCGGCCACCAGATCGGCATGCGCCGGATCGGCGGCAAGATTGGTGCGTTCTTGCGGATCGGCTTCGAGATCGAACAGAAGCGGCGGGTCGATCTCGCAATGGATGAATTTGTAGCGGCCGTCGCGGATCGCCACCAACGGCGCGTTGGAGCCCTCGGCGGCATATTCCATCAGCACCGGCGCGGTGCGCGGCTCGCCATCAAGCAGCGGCAGCAGCGACTGGCCATCGGTCCACGGCGCGATGGCAGAGATGTCGATGCCGGCGAGATCGCACAATGTCGGCGTCACGTCGAGGTTGGAGACCGGCGCCTCGACCAGCCCTGCAGGAATGCCTTTGCCGGCGATCATCAAAGGTACTCGCGCCGAGCCCTCGAAGAAATTCATCTTGAACCACAGGCCGCGCTCGCCAAGCATGTCGCCATGGTCGGAGCAGAACAGGATGATGGTGTCGTCCAGCATGCGCGTTCGCTCCAGCACTGACATCAGCTCGCCGACCTTGTCGTCGAGATAGGAGATGTTGGCGTAGTAGCCGCGCCGCGAGCGGCGGATCTGCTCCGGCGTGATGTTGAAACTGTCGTAGTCGCTGGCCCGGTAAAGCCGTTGCGAATGCGGGTCCTGATGGGCATAGGGGATGAATCCCACCTCCGGCTCAAGCGCCGGACAGTCTTTATAGAATTCCCAATATTGCCGCCGTGCGACATAGGGGTCGTGCGGGTGGGTGAAGGAAACCGTCAGGCACCAGGGCCGGCTGGCCTCGTCCTCGGAGGTGCGGGCAAGATCGTAGAGTTTTTGCACCCCGTGGAAGGCGACCTCGTCGTCATACTCCATCTGGTTGGTGATCTCGGCAACGCCGGCGCCGGTGACCGAGCCCAGATTGTGATACCACCAGTCGATGCGCTCGCCGGGCTTGCGGTAATCCGGCGTCCAGCCGAAATCGGCGGGATAGATGTCGGTGGTCAGCCGCTCCTCGAAACCGTGCAACTGGTCCGGCCCGACGAAATGCATCTTGCCCGACAGGCAGGTGTAGTAGCCGGCGCTGCGCAGATGATGCGCATAGGTCGGGATCGAGGAAGCGAATTCGGCGGCGTTGTCATAGACCTGGGTGCGCGACGGCAATTGCCCGCTCATGAAAGCGGCGCGGCCCGGCGCGCAAAGCGGCGAGGCCGTGTAGTTGTTGCCGAAGCGCGCCGAGCGTGCGGCCAGCGCCTTGAGATGCGGCACATGCAGGAAGTCCGCCGGCCCGTCCGCAAACAGCGTGCCGTTGAGCTGATCGACCATGACGATCAGGATGTTGGGTCGCCTTGATATCACTGAGGCTGTCACTGTGTCTGTCGCCCGCCGAGTTTGATTTCGAGATAATCTTCGACCAGCGCGATCGCGGTTTGAGCATCCGGCACGCCGTCCTTCAGCGCGCGCCTGATGTACAGCCCGTCGATCATCGCCGCGACCGCTTCCGCCGCGCGGTCGGCTTCGTTGCGCGGCAGTATGCCGATCAGTCCGCTCATCAGGTTGGAATGCAGCCGCCGCGCATAGACCCTGAGCAGCCGGCGCAAGGCCGATGATTTCTGGGCCTCGACATAAAAGGCGAGCCAGGCCGCGATGGTTTCCGGCCGGAACTGGATGTCGGAGAAGTTGACGGCGACCACCGCCGAGACGCGTTCGCGCGGCGAGCCGGCGGATTGCAGGGCGCGCCGCATGTCGATGGTCAGCTCGGCCAGTATGTGCCGCATCGTTGCCAGCAGCAGTTCGTCCTTGGCGCCGAAATAGTGGTGGGCCAGGGCCGACGACACGCCCGCCCGTCCGGCGATCTCCGACATGGTCACATCAAGCGAGCCGCGCTCGCCGATCGCCGAGATCGTCGCGTCGATGAGCGCCTTGCGGCGCAACGGTTCCATTCCGACCTTCGGCATTGGGGAGATCCAGATCAAAACAGAGATTATTTTTTATTGACGGATCAATCAATAAAAAACTCGCGCTCGGATCAACCGATCATGTTGCCCTGGCCCATCCTTTGGACTGGAAAACGGTTCACTGTTGAACAATATTAGAGGCTGATGCCGCGCTATGACATGTTAGGCTTGCGGCGAACGGAGGTTGCCATGACCGCATGCATCGTCGGCTGGGCGCATTCGCGCTTCGGCAAGCTTGAAGGCGAGACGCTCGAGGGCCTGATCACAAAGGTCGCGGTCGACGCGCTCGACCATGCCGGCATTGGCCCGGATGAGGTCGACGAGATCGTGCTCGGCCATTTCAACGCCGGCTTCTCCCCTCAGGATTTTACCGCCAGCCTGGTGCTGCAGGCCGATGACCGGCTGCGCTTCAAGCCGGCGACGCGGGTCGAGAACGCCTGCGCCACGGGTTCGGCAGCGGTCCGCCAAGGCATCCGCGCCATCGACGCCAATGCCGCCCGCATCGTGCTGGTGGTCGGTGCCGAGCAGATGACGACGACCCCCGGCCCCGAGATCGGCAAGAACCTGCTCAAGGCTTCCTATCTGCCGGAGGAGGGCGACACGCCGGCCGGTTTCGCTGGCGTCTTCGGCAAGATCGCGCAGGCCTATTTCCAGCGTTATGGCGACCAGTCGGACGCGCTGGCGATGATCGCCGCCAAGAACCACAAGAACGGCGTCGACAATCCGTACGCGCAGATGCGCAAGGATTTCGGTTACGAATTCTGCCGCCAGGAAAGCGAGAAGAACCCCTTCGTCGCCGGTCCGCTGAAGCGCACCGATTGCTCCCTGGTTTCCGATGGCGCCGCCGCTCTTGTGCTCACCGACACCTCGACGGCGCTGAAGATGCGCCGCGCCGTCGCCTTCCGCGCCAACGAGCATGTCCAGGATTTCCTGCCGATGTCGAAGCGTGACATCCTGTCCTTCGAAGGCTGCGAGCAGGCCTGGAACCACGCTTTGAAGAAGGCCGGCGTGACGCTCGACGACCTCTCCTTCGTCGAGACGCATGACTGCTTCACCATTGCCGAGCTGATCGAATATGAGGCGATGGGCCTAGCCAAGCCGGGCGAGGGCGGCAGGCTGGCGCTAGACGGCACGACTGCAAAAGACGGCAGGCTGCCGGTCAACCCTTCGGGCGGGCTGAAGGCCAAGGGCCATCCGATCGGCGCCACCGGTGTGTCGATGCATGTGCTGACCGCCATGCAGTTGACCGGCGAAGCAGGCGGCATCCAGGTGCCGGACGCAAAGCTTGGCGGCATCTTCAACATGGGTGGCGCTGCCGTCGCCAACTACGTTTCCATCCTCGACCGGATCAGGTAGAAGCGGCCCGTATTTTTCGGGGTGGTGATGACAAATCCGGTTCTGGTCGAAGTCTTGCGCGGCGCGATCGTCGAGAGCGCCCATCGCGGCGCTGTCGCAATCTTTGACGGTGACGGCAAGCCTGTCCTGGAGATCGGCGATACGGCACGGCCGGTGTTTCCGCGCTCGGCGGTCAAGGCGATCCAGGCGCTGCCGCTGGTCGAAACGGGTGCCGCCGATGCCTATGGCTTCGGCGACCGCGAACTGGCGCTGGCCTGCGCTTCACATTCAGGCGAACCCGCGCATGTCGAACTGGCGCAGGCGATGCTGGCCAAGGCCGACCTCGACAAGTCGGCGCTGGAATGCGGCGCGCATTGGCCGTCGAGCCACGACGCGACGATCGCACTGGCCCGCACAGGCGTCTCGCCGAACGCACTGCACAACAATTGCTCGGGCAAGCATTCCGGATTTCTCTGCACCTGCGTGCACTCAGGGATTGCCCACCAAGGCTACGTCAAGGCAGGCCATGGTTTGCAGGAGATGGTGCGCGACGCCATGCAGGCGGTGACCGGCGCTGCCCACGATGCGGATCACCGGGCAACCGATGGCTGCTCGATCCCCACCTATGCCGTGCCGCTGAAAAGTTTTGCCCTTGGCTTTGCCCGCATGGCTACGGGCAGGAGCTTTGGCCCTGAGCGTGCCAAGGCGGCCAAACGCCTGCTGTCTGCCTGCATGGCCGAGCCTTTCCTGGTCGCCGGCACCGGCAAGGCCGATGTGGCGCTGATGCAGGCCGCGCCCAGCCGCATCTTCGTCAAGACGGGCGCCGAAGGCGTCTATTGCGCTGCCGTTCCGGAGCTTGGCCTCGGCATCGCGCTGAAATGTGATGACGGCGCCGGCCGCGCCGCCGAGGTGATGATTGCTGCTGTGCTGGCAAAACTTCTCAGCGCCGACGGCGCACTGGCGGCGAACCTTCTGGAGCGGGCCAATCCGCCGATCGAAAGCCGCATCGGCGCCAAGGTCGGCTCGCTGCGGCCGACGACGACGCTCAGCTGACCCTGTTTCGCTCGACCGTCAGGTGCGCATAGCCGCTATCGCTCGACCGCGCGAGGTCGCCGGTCGCCCGTTCGGCCCAGCGCTGGCCGATGATGGCGCCGTTCTCGGCGCCGTCGATGACGTTGTCGGAGATGATGGCGTTCCCAGCGCCCTCGACCACAGTGACGGCGATGCCGGTTCCGGCCTGACGAATGATGTTTCCCGTCGCCACAACATTGCGCATATAGGCGCCCCAGCCGATCTGCATGCCGTAGAGCGGCGCGTTCTCGATGACATTGCCCGAGACGGTGGTGTCGGCCTCGACGCTGATACCGACGCCGAAGCCCGGCGCGTCGGCGGGGTAGGGGCCGGTGGTCGAGAGGTTGCGCACGATGTTGTTCGAGCAGACACCCATACGGCCGCCCTCGTTGAAATTGACAATCGAGATGCCGTTAGCGGCACCATCGACGATGTTGTTGCCGATGATGGCGCCTTCGAAGGAGAATTCGGAATAGAGCGCGGTTTCGCCCGACCGCGAGCAGGTGTTCCCGGTCATCTGCAGATTGCTTGAACTGTTGGCGCGGATCGCCGAGAAGGCGCAGTCCGAGACGATGTTGCCGGTGACGGAGACATTGCCGGCACGGAATGCGTTGATGCCATTGCCGTTCTGCCCGGTGCCGCCGCTGCGCGCGCCGATCCGCTGCACGCGGTTGCCGCTGACGATCGTGCCGTCCTCGGCCTGCTGCCAGCGATGGACAAGAATGCCGCCATTGCCGCAGTCGGATACGGCATTATCGGATATCGCCAGGCCAGCGGCCTCGACGGAGTAGATGCCGGCGTCCGCAGCCCCCGAAATCTCGGAGCGCTCGACGCGGCCCGACGCATGCTCCAGCGCCAGCCCATGCTTGCAGCTGCCGGTGATCGTGCAATTGTCGATGACGAGATGGGCGACGCGGCGCAGGTCGAGCAGGCCTTGCGCATCGTCGGCCAACCCGCCGTTGGCGCCGTCGAAGACCAATGCGGTGAACTCTATATGCTCGGCCTGTTCGGCCGTCAGCAAATGGCCATTGCCGCCATAGAGGATGCGCGAGGCGCCCGGCACGCCCGAAAGCCTGACGCGGGCGGGCAGGGTCAGGTTGGACACGACATAGGTGCCCGGCGGCAGGAACACCGGCGCATTGCGCTGGCTTGCCTCGGCTAGCATCCTGGCAAAGGCCTTGCTCTGGTCGTCCGGTGCGTCCGGTTCCACGCCAAGCTCGGCGGCGTTGATCGAGCCGCGCACCGCCGTTTTCGCCAAGGCGTTGCCCACCGAAAGGCCGAGCACGGCAAAGCCGGCCGTCCCCTGCAGAAGCGTTCGTCTGTTCAACATCGGCACATCCCTTGCGATCATCCGGCTGATCGCAGGAATTGGGCCAGCCGCATAGGTCTCCGCTCGGCCATAGTCCGGCCAATGACCTGGTCCGGCAAGTGGCTTGTGCAGTCACGGAAGCGGGCCTAAGTTTATCCGATGAGCAGAGCTTTTACCCGCGAGGAAGACAGCGAAAACGCCATTGCCGGCATCGGCGAGCGGCCGATCAGCCAACACCGCAATCTGGTGACGGAGCGCGGCCTGGCGATGATCGAGGACAATCTGGCCGATCTGCGCGACATTTTGGCGAAAGCCGAGCGAAAAGCCGATCGCGAGCGCATTGCCGTCGTCTCGCGCGACCTGCGCTACTGGACAGCGCGCCGCGAAAGCGCCGAGCTTTCCGTGCCGGAACCGGGCAGCGACCAGGTGCGCTTCGGCATGGGTGTCACGCTGGAAAGCGATGACGGCAAGAAAGTGCACTGGAAGATCGTCGGCGAGGACGAGGCCGACCCCTCAAAGGGCAGCATCTCACACGTCTCGCCAATGGCCGTGGCGCTGTTCGGCAAGAAGGTCGGCGACGTCGCAAGCGTCAACGGCAAGGAATGGGAAATCGTCAAGCTGTCGGACGCCTGACGCCAGCTCACCCTATTTGCACAGCCAGCTTTCGCAACGCGGGCTCATACTTGTCCATGACACCGCGAGCAGCAAGCATTTGCCGTTCGACGTCGTCACACGGCACCGGCCTTAGGATGATGCCGTCGTCGGTTTCGATGATCTGGAGTTCATCGCCCACCTGCAGGCCCAAGCTGTCGAGCGTTTCCCGCGGCAGGATTACAACGCCCGATCCGTCCTCAAGTCCGTGAATGATGGTGTTCATAGCTATACCATAGGTTGCGCCCGATATTGTAACGCAACTTTGATAAGCAGTGCAACTGTTTCAATCAGCCCGCCAGCAGCCGGTCCAGCAACCGATCCGCAGCCTCCGGGATAACCGTCCCTGGCGGGAAGATTTCCGCGGCACCCGCTTCCAGCATTGCGCCGTAATCCTGCGGCGGGATGACGCCGCCGGCGACGATCAGCATGTCGCTGCGGCCGAGCTTCTTCAGCGCGTCGCGTAGTTCGGGGATCAGCGTCAGGTGCCCCGCCGCCAGCGATGAGGCGCCGATGACATGGACGTCCTGCGCCACCGCCAGCCTGGCGATCTCGTCGGGTGTCTGGAACATCGCGCCGACCGTGACGTCGAAGCCGAGATCGGCGAAGGCCGTGGCGATCACCTTCTGGCCACGGTCGTGGCCGTCCTGTCCCATCTTTGCGACCAGGATGCGCGGCTTGCCGCCGGACTTCTTCTCGAAAGCTTCGAGCTTCTCCAGCAATCGGTCGACCGTCAGATTGTCGCCAAGCGCATTGCGATAAACGCCGGAGATCGTTTGCACCGAGGCGACGTGACGGCCAAAGACCTTTTCGAGCGCCAGCGAGATCTCGCCGACCGTGGCATTGGCGCGCGCGGCGCGGATGGCAAATTCCAGCAGGTTTTCGTTACCCTGCGCAGCGCGGGTCAGCGCATCGAGCGCGCTCTCGACCGCGCCGACATTGCGCGTGCCTTTCAGGTTCTGCAGCTTCGACAATTGCCGGGCCTTGACCTCGGCATTGTCGATCTTCAGCACGTCGACGTCGATGTCGTTCTCGGGGCGATGCGCGTTTACGCCAACCAGTATCTGCTCGCCGGAATCGATACGCGCCTGCGTGCGCGCCGCCGCTTCCTCGATGCGCAGTTTTGGAATGCCCTGTTCGGTTGCCGCCGCCATGCCGCCAAGCGCCTCGACCTCTTCGATATGGGCGAGCGCACGCGCCGCCAGATCATGCGTCAGCCGTTCAATATAGGCCGAGCCGCCCCACGGATCGATGATGCGGGTGGTGCCGGATTCCTTCTGCAGGATCAGCTGCGTGTTGCGGGCGATGCGCGCGGAGTGGTCGGTCGGCAGCGCCATCGCCTCGTCGAACGAGTTGGTGTGCAGCGACTGGGTATGTCCCTGCGTCGCCGCCATCGCCTCGATCATGGTGCGGGTGATGTTGTTGTAGGGGTCCTGCGCCGTCAGCGACCAGCCGGAGGTCTGGCAATGGGTGCGCAGCGACAGCGAGCGTTCATCCTTCGGTGCAAAATTCTTCTGCATCAGGGTCGCCCACAACAGGCGCGCCGCGCGGAGCTTGGCGATCTCCATGAAGAAGTTCATGCCGACCGCCCAGAAGAAGGAAAGCCGCGGGGCGAAACGGTCGATATCGAGCCCGGCGGCGACGCCGGCGCGGGCATATTCGATGCCGTCGGCGATGGTGTAGGCGAGCTCCAGGTCCGCGGTCGCGCCGGCCTCCTGCATGTGATAGCCGGAGATCGAGATCGAATTGAACTTCGGCATGTGCTGGGAGGTATAGGAGAAGATGTCAGACACGATCCGCATCGAGGGCTTCGGCGGATAGATGTAGGTGTTGCGGACCATGAACTCCTTCAGAATGTCGTTCTGAATGGTGCCGGCGAGATCCTTCTGAGCAACGCCCTGTTCTTCGGCCGCGACGATATAGAGCGCCATGATCGGCAGCACCGCGCCGTTCATGGTCATCGACACCGTCATCTCGCCCAGCGGAATGCCGTCGAACAATTGCCGCATGTCGAGGATGGAATCGATGGCCACGCCCGCCATGCCGACATCGCCGGCAACGCGCGGATGGTCGCTGTCATAGCCGCGATGGGTGGGCAGATCGAAAGCGACCGAAAGGCCCTTTTGGCCGGCGGCGAGATTGCGCCGGTAGAAGGCGTTGGATTCCTCGGCCGTCGAGAAGCCGGCATATTGCCGGATCGTCCACGGCTGCTGGACATACATGGTCGGGTAGGGACCGCGCACGAAGGGCGGCATTCCCGGATAGGTGTCGAGATGCGGAAGCCCCTTGAGATCGCCCTGGCCGTAGAGATGCCTGACGGCGATGCCTTCCGGCGTCAGCCGCTGGCCCTTGACCTCGACCGGCGCGCGCCGTGGCGCCGACCAGCCAATATGGCTGAAATCCGGGATCACTGTGCGGCTCCGATTGCCTGGTCGATGCGGACCGGAAACAGCGCCTCGCACACCGCCACGCCCTCTGTGAAAGGCGGCCGCCGCTCAGCCGCCAGCGTCTCGACCGGGGCATCGTTTTTCAGCGGGTAAAGCGTGGTGCCGATGATTACCCGTTCACCCGACCGGTAGGCCTCGGCGCGGCGCTCGGATGCTGCCGTGACGCGCTTCTGGATATGCCCTTGCTGCAGGCTTGCCAGAACGCCGCCTTCCGCTTCGATCCGCTGGAACTCTTCCCACGCCGCTTCGCACAGGCCCAGGGTCAGCGCCTCGACTGCGCCCGACCCCAAGGCTGGGTCGGCGACATGGTCGACATGGCTTTCATTGGCCATGATCAACTGCGCATTGCGGGCGATGCGGCGGGCAAAGCCGGCCGGCAGCCCGTGGGCGATGGTGTGTGGCAGGGTGGAGATCGAGTCCGCGCCGCCTGCTGCCGCTGCAAAGCTGGCAATGGTGGTGCGCAGGATGTTGGTTTCGGCATCCGCCGCCGTCATCATGCGGAACGACGTCTCGGCATGGATGTTGGCTGTCGATGCCGGGATGGAACAGGTTTCCTGGATACGTGCCCACAGCCTGCGCAAGGCCCGGACCTTGGCCATGGACAGGAACTGGTTCTGGTCGACGCTCAGCGCAAAGCCGATATGGGGAGCGGCATAGACAAGCGGCTGGCGCGCATCCTCGAACATCCTGAGGTAGGACACGGCGGAAGCGAGCATGGTGCCGAGTTCCTGCGCCTCCGTGGCGCCGGCATTGTGGAACACCCGCCCGTCTGCCTCCAGCAGCACACCCGGCACGCCCAGCGAGAAGAAATGCGCCAGCGATTGCGGCATCGATGCCTGCAACGCCTCGATCGACATGCGCAGCCGGCCGGTTCCGGCAAAGATTGCCGCCGGGTCGATGCCGAAGGAGAGGTTCAGCTTTGCCGGGTCGGAGCGGCGCTTGCTCAGGAACGCTACCAGCCAGTCGGCAACGGCACGGCTCCAGGGATGGGCGTCGATGCGGATCTGCGTGCGGTTTAGCGGTACGCCGTCCAGCACCGTCTCCAGCGCCTGCGCCGTCCTCGGCAGGCCATAGCCGAACGCATTCGGAGCACCCTCGAAGACAAGCGACAATCCCGTCGCGCCTTGTGCCACATCGTCCAGGGCCTGCGTCTTGGCGCGGCCGATATCGGGATCGTCAATGCGCTGGCTGACAATCCAGGGCAATTTGGGGTTGGCGCGCACAAGCGGCTCGGCGCCGCCGGCGCGATCGTAGAGCGGTTCGATGCGAATCTGATCGTCGGTATGCGAGACCAGTTTTTCCTCGAAGGAGGCGCCGGCGAGCGCCTTTTCGGCCAAGGCCAGCCAACGCTGGCGCTCGACGTCAGCGGGTTCGATGCTCCTGGTCAAGGCTCCGGCGCCCATCCATGTTCCTCGTTTTTATGCGGCCGCACCAGCGTCAGCCGTCCAGTCTACGGTTCCCTGCCAGATATCGCAATGCAATGCGCTTGCGCGGTTGGGATTCGCTTCCCTGACATAGGGCAGCCTGCGTGGACGAACCATGGAACGATTGCCAAACAGCGGCAAAATCCGCAAGTTCCAAAAACCGATTTGGAGGATTGGTTCAATTTAGACGATTGGCCCAATCTGGATGAATAGCCAACTGGATGGATAGCCCAATTGGAGAATAGCATTGTCGCTGCGCAATGGCCTGACTATACCCTGCGGCACGGCCACAGGCTTTTAACACATCAGTTTGCGGAGACATGGTCATATGGCTGACGACACCAGCATTTTCCTCGGCGCCAGCCGCAAGCCCGACGACAGCTATCAGCGCGCCGAACAGCTCTTGCTGCAATATGGGAACCGCCATGGCCTGATCACCGGCGCCACCGGCACCGGCAAGACAGTCAGCCTGCAGATCCTGGCCGAGGGGTTTTCCAATGCCGGCGTGCCTGTGTTCTGCGCCGATATCAAGGGCGACCTGTCCGGCATTGCCATGATGGGCAAGGCGCAGGATTTCCTGGTCAAGCGGGCCGAGCAGGTCAAGCTCGACCCTTACGACTTCCAGGAATTCCCGGTCATCTTCTGGGACCTGTTCGGCGAGCAGGGCCATCCGATCCGCGCCACCGTCTCGGAAATGGGGCCGCTGCTTCTGTCGCGGCTGATGAACCTCTCCGAAGCGCAGGAAGGCATCATGAACATCGCCTTCCGCATCGCCGATGAGGATGGCCTGCTGCTGCTCGACATGAAGGATCTGCAAGCGCTGCTGGCCAACATCGCAGCGCGCGCCGAAGAGATCAGCTCGCGCTACGGCAATGTCACCAAGCCGTCGGTCGGCGCAATCCAGCGCACGCTTCTGGTGCTGGAACAGCAGGGCGCGGCGCATTTCTTCGGCGAACCGGCTTTGCGCATCGCCGACATCATGCGCACCACCCGCGACGGCCGCGGCGCCATCAGCGTGCTCGCTGCCGACAGGCTGATGATGAACCCCAGGCTCTACGCCACCTTCCTGCTCTGGCTGATGTCGGAACTGTTCGAGCAATTGCCCGAGGTCGGCGATCCCGAAAAGCCGAAGCTGGTGTTCTTCTTCGACGAGGCGCATCTGCTTTTCGACGAGGCGCCGAAGGTGCTGATCGACCGCGTCGAGCAGGTGGTTCGCTTGATCCGTTCGAAAGGCGTCGGCGTCTATTTCGTCACGCAGAACCCTTTGGACATCCCTGAAAAGGTTCTCGCCCAGCTCGGCAACCGTGTGCAGCACGCGCTGCGCGCCTATACGCCGCGTGAGCAGCAGGCGGTCAAGACCGCCGCCGACACCTTCCGGCCCAATCCCGATTTCGACTGCGCCACCGCCATCACCCAGCTCGGCACCGGCGAGGCGCTGGTCTCGACGCTGGAGGTCAAGGGCGTGCCGTCCATGGTGCAGCGGACATTGATCCGGCCGCCGTCGTCCAGGCTTGGCCCGATCACGGCGGACGAGCGCCGCAAGCTGATCGACCAGAGCCCGGTCGCCGGCCAGTACGACCAGACCATCGACCGCGAATCGGCCTTCGAGATGCTGCAGAAGAAAGCCAAGGATGCGCAGGACGAGCAGGCGCAGCAGACCGACAGCGGGCGCTCGCGCTGGACCATTCCGGGCTTCGGCAATGACGATCCGCCGCCGCAGCAATCAGGCGATCGCCGGGCCCCTGCACCACGGCCGTCCAACCGCCACACGGTGGCCGAAGCCGCGATCAAAGCGGTGGTGCGCTCGGTCGGCTCGTCGGTCGGCCGCGCGATCGTGCGCGGGATTCTGGGCAGCCTGTCCAGGGGGCGGTGAAAAGTGTCAGCCAGCCCGCCTCGGACATGATCAGCGGCCAAAATATCGCTATTGACGGCGGTTGGTAGGGATGGCCGGCCTCCTGGAACTGCGCGACGACAGCGCCCGTCTGGTCCTGGCGCCGCAAAAGGGCGCGGCGATCGCCCGCTTCGACGCACTGGTCTGCGGCGCAACGGTGCCGCTGCTCCGCCCCGACGATGGCACCGGCGCCTCCGGCTGCCAGCTTCTGGTTCCCTGGTCGAACCGCATCTCAGGCGGCGGTTTCGCCTTCGACGGCCGCTTCCATGCGATCGAGCCGAACGTGCCGGGGGAGGCCTTTCCAATCCATGGCGACGGCTTCCAGAGGGAGTGGCGGATTGCCAGCCACAGCGCCACCGAGGCAGAACTGGTCCTCGACGCCGGTGAAATCGGCCCCTACCGATATACGGCGCGGGTCGCCTATGCGCTGCATGACGGGGCCTTGGATGCCACGCTCACGGTGGAGAATCGCACCGGCATTCGCCTGCCTTACGGGCTCGGCTTTCATCCGTGGTTCCCGCGCAGCGCCGGAACGACGCTCGAGGCGAAGGCGGCGCGGGTCTGGCTGGAGGACAAGCATCATCTGCCGGTCGGCGTGGCGCCGGTGGCCGATTACCCCGCGTGGAATTTCTCGAACGCCTCCCTGTTGCCGCGGAGCTGGGTCAACAACGCCTTCGACGGCTGGGACCGCCGCGCCAGGATCACCCGGCCCGAGGACAGGATCGCTATCTCGCTCACCGCCTCGCCATTGCTCGACGTCTTCATCCTCTATTCGCCGTCACAGGATGCCGATTTCTTCTGCTTCGAGCCGGTGTCGCATACCGTCGATGCGCATCACGGCAAAGGGCTGACCCCGCTTGAGCACGGCGCTACGCTGAGTGCAAACATGCGCCTCGATTGGCGTTCCGCTGCTTCGCTCTGATGCGTCATGTGCACACCCACTCGCGGATCTTGCATTTTTGTCCGTTCCGCTCGCACGCCTGCAGTGTCAGGTCTTCGGCATCCCGGCGTGTTTGCGCCGTCTCGGCGCCCCAACTGGTCAGCCGCCCTTCCGGCTTCTCGCCTACGGCGAGGGCGCCGCAATGCTTGTAGGGAAAGCCGGTATTGTCGTCATCGTCCCAATGGCGATGATTGCGGAATACGCTGACCACGGCGCAGCTGCCGCCGCCGGCGTTCTGGCAATGCTTCAGCGCGATGTCCATCGCCTCCTGCCGCTTGTCGGCGCCCCAAAAGAAGCCGTGCTTCTCGTCGGGGCTCGAATAGGCGATCGCCGCCCAGATGCCTCTCTCCTCCTGGGCCGGCGGCTCGGGCACGTCCGCCGCCGGGGCTAGGTCCGCCGCGCCCAGCCGCCCGGCGCAAAGCAACAGCATGCCGACCGCCGCAATAGCGGAATTAACCCTCATTGTACGCCTCCTTGTTTTCCTGCTGCCGAGGCCACGGAAATGACGACGCAGCTGTTGCCGGTTGGCAGCAGCATCGCGTTGCCCCCTCCATTGGCCAGTTCATAGACGCTGATTTGTCCAAGATTGTTGGCGAGCTTGCTGTCTTTCGGAAGCAGGGCCGGAACATCGGCGCAATTGGCCGCGAATGGCGCCACCCTGACCATCGTACCTTCGCAAACGGATGCGGTGGGTGCCGCGAACACCAGACCTGCCGCCGGGCCGCTGTAGCCCTGTGTGGCGTAGTTCATGCCGACCAGGGCTTCCACGAGGTGTTTGTCGGGGGCCTCGTTGTTCCAGATCGACTGGACGCTGTACGTCGTGCCGGTTGTCAGCATCTGCCCAAGGGCTGGGAAAATGTTGGAACAAGACTGCAAGCCTGCCTCTTTGGCGTGTTGCAGAAATGGCGTCTCGGCCAGGGCCGGATTGGGCTGGTTGGTCTCCGCGACCGCCGGCTGCGGCAATAAATTGTGGAGCAGGTCGTAGCGCATGGCCGCGAAGCCGGCCGTGGCGACGACGGCAATGGCGAGCAACGAGAAGACAGCGGTCCTCGCGCGATTTCGTTGCGGTCTGCTCCGGTCTTCGATGCCGACCCGGACAGCATCCTTTCCCTGGTTGCGGGCCATTATCCGGTCATGGATCGATTGCTGGTTCATCGCGATTGCCTCGTCAATTGATCGCCGCAACGGCCGCGGCCAAGCCCTTGAGGGTCGCGGTTACGTTGATCGTTCTGCCATCCGTGGTCGGAAAGGAGATGACGGATGCCGCGGCCTTCGAAATCTGTTCGCGCATGATCGGACCAACCGGCAGCATGCCGACGCAGACGGCCTGATTGCATCCGTCGAGTTGAATTTTTATCGGCTCCTTGCGCCCCTCGAATGTCAGCGAGACAGGAGCGTCGCTCTTGGCGATCGGCGGGGCGCGCAAGATCATGTAGGGGTTGCCTTCCTTGGTGGCGGCAAGCGACCAGCTGAACGCAACCTGTCCTGCCTGGTCCTCGATGATCTGGGTGACATTGCAGACCTTTTGGCGCGCCTTCAGGTTCTCGTCGCAGATCAGCGTCCAGTTCTCGAAAGGACGGGTGGTCCGTTGATATTCGCCAAGCTTCGCATCCGCAGGGATCGCTACGTCGGAAGGTTTTACCCTGTAGCCGGAAGGGATCGCTTCCTGCCCGGCCGCTAACGAGCCGGACAGGAGCATTGACGTCATGGATATCGCGACAGCAAGGACTGCCTGCCTGATCATGGCCGGGCTCTAGTTCAGCGTAAGGCTGACGCCCGCGCCGACACCCCAGTGTCCGCCTGCCGTCGTACCGGACAGGTTCGCTCGAACACGTCCTTCCTCGCTGGTGTAGCCGGCGCCGAAGGCCAGGGCGCCTTCACCGCGCCAATAGCCTCCGCCGGCGGCCACGCTCAGCTTGCCGGGACGATCGTCGTAGCGCAGCGAGCCGGCCGCCAAGCCGATTGCCGCAGCCTGGCGCGCCTCGCCCCTGACCTCTCCCATGTCCATGTTGAGCTGGCTGAGTTTGGAGTCCGCATACGCATTGGCTTGCTGCAGCGTGGTGGCCGCCACCTGGTTGGTGTAGTTCTTCGAATTGTCCAGGTTGAGTGCTAACCCGCTGTTGAACTGCTGAACATTGACCGCATCGGTGTTGGCAACGCCCGGCCCGACATTGTGGATGACCACCGGCGTGTTCGGGTCGCCGCCGGCAAGGGTAATCGAGTTGGACTTGTTGCCGTTCCCGTCCTTGTCGTACTGGACGGCGAACTGATTCAGGTCGCCGACGCTACCCTGCATGGCTTCGACCGCCTGGTTGGTGGCGAAGAGCTGGCTGCCGTTGATGGCGTCGGTGGAGGTGCCGCTGATCCGGCCCGCCGCGACATTGGTGACGGTGCGCTCGTTGCCGACGGTGCCGACGCTGACCGTGCTCGTCGGAGCTGTTCCGGCGAAGGTATAGGCAACGCCGTTGATCGTTGTGCCGGTGGTGGCGACCGCCGCCGCCGTCGTCGAGCCCGCGCCGAGCGCGACGCTGCCCGGCTCGTTGGCCTTTGCGCCGGCGCCGAGCGCCACCGCCTGCGCTCCGTTGGTGGTCGCGTTGGTGCCGAGGGCGATGCTGTCGGCCTGGTTGACCGTCGAATTCTGGCCGATCGCGATGCCTCCCGGCGCCGTCTGCTGCACGATGGCGCCATTGCCGATGCCGATGCCGTTGTCGCCATTGACGGTGGTGCGCGGACCGACCGCAACCGAATCGACGCCGACCGCAAGCGAATCCGCGGCCGTCGAATTGGCGTGGAAGTACAGGCTCCCCGTCACCGCGAACGAGCTCAGCGCGCCCTTCAACTGGCGAAGCGTGACCGCGTCCTGGTCCTGCGTCCCGTCGGCCACGTTGATGATCTGGCGATAGGAGGTGGAGGTGCCGACCGAGACGGCGCCGAGCAGGCTCATGTCCGCGGTGTTGTAGGGAATGAGGCCGGTGCCGGAGAGGATCGATCCCGATACGGGCGCGACCGCCCGATCCGAAACCGAGCCGGCGCCGAGCGCCACGCCGCCGATGACGCTGGCCTGGGTGTCGCGGCCGAGCGCCAGCGCATTGTCGGCGCTCGCGGTCGCCTGGTAGCCCAGGGCGGAAGAGCCGATCCCTTGCGCGAAGGAGTCCGCGACGGCAAGCGTCCTGTCGTTGGTGCGCACATAGCGGATGCCGTCGCCATTGGCGTCGGTGTAGGCCAGCGAGGTGTCGCCGGTAATAGTGCTGATCGAATTGCCGAGATTGGTGATGTCAGCAGTATTGGCGGCGATATCGGTGGTGTTCTGCGTCACCTGTTGGTTGGTCGCAAACAGCTGCGAGCCGTTGACCGCATCGGTCGAGGAGCCGCTCAACTGCCCGGCCGCGACATTCTGGATCTGGCGTTCCGCGCCCACCGAGCCGACCGAAAACGCTCCCGCCGGCGTGGTTCCGGCGAAGGTGTAGGCAACGCCGCCGATCGTGGTGCCGCCGACCGCCGTGGTCGCGGTCGACACCGCATTCGCGCCGATCGCCACGTCGCCGGCATTGTTGGCCACGGCATTCGGGCCGATGGCAACGGAATCCGTCCCCAGCGCCTGCGAATCCGCCAGCGTCGAATTGGCGTGGAAATACTTGATGCCGCCGCCCGTGCTGATGCTGTTGATCGTGTTGCCGAGATTGGTGATGTCGGCGGTGTTGGCGGCGATGTCGGTCGTATTCTGCGTCACCTGCTGGTTGGTGGCGAAGAGCTGCGAGCCGTTGATCGCGTCGGTCGACGAATTGCTGAGCCGCCCCGCCGCGACATTGGTGATGGTGCGTTCCGCGCCGACCGCGCCGACGCTGACGGTGCTTGCCGGCGTCGTGCCGGCGAAGTTGTAGGCGACGCCGCCGATCGTCGTGCCGGCGGTGCCGACCGCCGCGGCGGTTACCGAGCCCGAGCCGAGCGCCACGTCGCCGGCGTTGCTGGCGTTGGCGAGGGCGCCCAGCGCGATTGCATTCTGGGCGCCGGCATTCGCTCCTACGCCGAGAGCGGTTGCCTGAAAGCCGGTCGCAAACGCGTTCTGTCCGATCGCGGTGCTGGACGTGGCAGTAGCATTGGCGTTGGCGCCGACCGCGGTGCTGTATTGGCCCGAAGCCTTGGATATGTATCCCATAGCCGTTGCGTCAAGCGCCGATGCGACGGCGCCGCTGCCAATGGCCGAGGCGTTGGCATTGGAGGCGCTCGAATTGACACCCGCCGCGATGGCGTTCGTCCCCGTCGCGGTGGAGACCGGTCCGATGGCGACGGAGTCCGTGCCCGTTGCCAACGAATCCGCCGCCGTCGAGTTGGCATGGAAATACTTGATGCCGCCGCCGGTGCTGATGCTGTTGATCGTGTTGCCGAGATTGGTGATGTCGGCGGTGTTGGCGGCGATCGCCGCCGTGTTCTGCGTCACCTGCTGGTTGGTCGCAAACAGCTGCGAGCCGTTGATCGCGTCGGTCGACGAGTTGCTGAGCCGGCCCGCCGCGACATTGGTGATGGTCCGCTCCGCGCCGAGCGCGCCGACGCTGACAGTGCTCGTCGGCGTCGTGCCGGCGAAGCTGTAGGCCGTGCCGCCGATCGTCGCGCCGCTGGTGCCGACCGCCGTCGCGGTCACCGAGCCCGAACCGAGCGCTACGTCGCCGGAGCTTGCCGTCGCCGTCGCGCCGTTGCCCAGCGCGACATTGCCGGCAAGGCCGGCTGCACCCGCCGTCGAGCCATTGCCCAGCGCCACGGAGCCTTGCCCGACGGCCTTGTTGTTGTTGCCGATGGCAACCGCGCCTGCGGCCTGGTTTGCGGCTGTGGCGGTTGCCGTGCCGTCGCTGTTGGCGATGTTGTTGGCGCCGCCGGTGAAGGCGCCGGTGCCGCTGGCATAGCTCGGATCGCCGATGGAGACCGCGCCGTTGCCGTAAGCCGTGTTGCCGGCGCCAATGGCGACAGCCTTGCCGCCCGTGGCCGTCGCGGCCGTGCCGATGGCAACCGCGTCGGCGGAATTGGCGACCGCAGCATTACCGATCGCCACGGCGTTGGTGGCACTGGCCTTGGAGCCGATGCCGAGCGCGGTGCTGGCAATCCCGCTAGCGGCGGCGCTGACACCGGCGGCAAGAGAATTGTCTCCCGTCGCATTCGCGCCGGACCCGAATGAGGAGGCGTTCGCGCCGCTGGCGACAGCCGTGTTGCCGATCGCTGTGCTGGCGGAGCCACTCGCAACCGAGGTAGCACCCATCGCCGTGGCGAAAGCGCCCGAAGAGAGCGAATTGGTACCGATCGCGATGCTGTTGGGCACAGCCGTGTTGGCCTGAACGCCCGCCTGCGCGCCCGTGCCGAATGCGATGGACTGGTTGCCCCATGCACTGGCTCCTCTACCCACCGCTGCGGCGTTCGTTCCCGTTGCTTTGGTCAGGACGCCAATGGCAAGGGCGTTTTGCTGATTTGCTGTGACATCCGTGCCAAGGGCGATGGCGCCTTGGGCCAAGGCCCCTGACCCCGCAACGGTGCGCGCGCCGATATTGATAGAGTTGATATCGGACGCGACCGACTGGAAGCCTATCGCGATGGCGTTTTGACTGCCTGCATTGGCGTTGGTACCTTGGGCAAGGGAATCGATTCCGCTCTGGGTTGCTTGATATCCAAGCGCCATACCGCGCAGGCCACTAGCACTGGACTGATAGCCCATGGCGTATGCGTATTGGGCGCTGGCTACCGACCCGTAGCCAGTGGCGAACGCATAATTGTTGCTGGCCGTGGCGCCGACACCGACCGCGGTGGAGTTCGATCCCGAAGCGTGGGAGTTTGTGCCCAGTGCGCTGGCCCCGGCCGCAGTGGCGTCGGACTGAACGCCAATGGCTACCGTATTGATGTTGTTTGAAATCGCGCCGCCGCCGATCGCCACCGCGCCGCCGGTGCCTGTGGCCTGCGCATCCTGGCCGATTGCCACTGCGTATTGCGTTGACCCGACAGACCGGGTCCCGATCGCAACAGCATTGAGCTGAGAGGCCGTCGCGGCCGGGCCGATAGCGACTGAGCCACTGGCCGTCGCGGTGCCGCCGCCGGCGGCATACTGCGCGGACGCCGGGGTGGCGATGCTCCCGAATGCGATTGCACCCAGCGCCGCTGCCGCAATTCTGCCGCTGCCCAGCGTGCCAAGCCCCAGACATTTGCGTCGCATGCCGAGCACGCGGCACGCGTTGCGCAGCACCGCCATCAGGCGGCGCCGCACCGAGCGGCTGTCGGCCGCGCCCGCGATCCAGTTTCCGACAAAGCTTGAAGAAAGTTCGATCCTTCTCCGCCCCTCGACGCGTTTGGTCATGCTAGTTTTTCCTCGCAATTGCCGAGGCGCTCTGATGTGCCGCACCATTCGCCTCGGTGGCCAAAAAATCTTCGAAATTGCGCGTCTTCTCCCGCAACGAGAGACCGACCTTCGCGCCTTGTTTTTCAATCAGCTGATAGGCGCTCGCGACCCATGGCTGCGTCGGTTCTGGAACCGCATGCAGTGCAGCCTCCGTCCGTTCCGGCGGCAGGTTTACCGCCACCAGCGCGCGGCAGAGATCGAAATGAAATCCCGGATCGCCTTCACCACAAGCCGGAGAGGTCAGTCCAAGCACGAAACAGGCCAGGAGATGGTCGAGTTCCGCAGCGCTGATCCGGCTGGCGTATTGGCGTTGCAGTGCAGCCCAGGCCGCTTCGGCCTTAGGCGCGAAGACCTCGATTTCCGCGAATTGAATGTCCATGGGACAATCCGACATGCTGTATCATCTGGTTGCTCCCCCGCCCCAAATGACTTCAATCGCGACCATGAGCACATTCGCGGTGCAGGTATTTTGGAATAATCCGGAATCTTTGTAGGAAAATCCGGTATTTGGTCCCTGCGCGACAACTGTGACTGCTCTGCCACACAACCTTCGACTATACTGAAGATCAATCGAGGTATCGCCGCGGACAATCATGCGCGCCGCAACAGTCGTTAACGTTGCAGCTTCACCTGCCTGGGGGTTCTGTTCCGGTATCTGGACATGGTGACTGTCAAGTGGCTCTGGTCCGAGAATCCACTGAGATGAGCGACTTCCGCAATCGACAGGTCGCTCTCGATGAGAAGTTTTTCGGCGAAATCGAGACGCAGCCGCAGCAGGTATTTGTGCGGCGGCTCGCCAAAGGTCTTGGTGAATGCCAGGATGAAATGGCTCGGCGAAAGGCCACAGAGTGCGGCCAGCTCGGCCACCGCGATTTTGCTGGAAAAATTTACCTCCAGGAATTCGCGCACCCGCCGGGCGCTGCGGTTCGACAGACCGCCCTTTGGGGCTTGTGGCAACTTTCGCGCTCCTGCGTAGTTCCGAAGCAAATGGACGCCGAACATGGTGACCAACGAATCGATATAGAACTCGTTTGGAGTTTCCCGATCCGTCAGTTCCGCCTTCAGCAACTGCGCGAGTTGCAGCGCTTGGAAGTCGACGGTCCCGTACGGCGGCGGCTGAAGCTCGGCATGGCCGGTGTCGAATTCACGCGTTGCCAGCTCGAAGAGACTCTCGGGGGTGAGCGCCACGATTACGCTTTCCGTGGTGGATGACCGAGTCACCTTGCCGCCGAGGTCGGCTGGGACGATCATGATCATGCCGACGTCGCCGTCGTATTCGTGGACTTTGTCGCTGCCCAGCGATGCCGCAATCCCTGGTGAGGGTGTAAGCAGAACCGAAGCGAAATGTTCCGCCGCTTTGAATGTGTGTGATCCCGGCCCATGAACGACATGTGCCGCGCCGCCTCGAAACGTGACCAGGTAGCGCCCCGCGCTTTCCGGAATTCCGTCGAAGATGCGACGATCCGCGCGCCGCCGCTCTGTCCCGGCGCTTTCCTGGACGTTGCCTCTATGTTGCATCTTCGTCTCTGCCACTGCTGCGCCGATCAATCCAATCCTGTGCTGTATCGAGGCGCCCAGAATTCACGTTTGCTCCTGGGCGTTCCTTCGAATCCTACAGATGCTGCTTTATATTGCAAAGAAGAATTTGAGCTCAAATGAAAATTTTACCAGGATTTTGACTATAAATTTACAGGTTTGAATTTTTAGCCAAGGCTACCTGACTATTTTCCGATCTTATCTTACCGTTTTGCCTAGTTATTGTGCATAGTGTGCCGTCGCAATCCAGCGTTGTATTCCGAATATAGACCGCGCGGCCATTGACAGAGCTGGTCGACTATCTGTCATTGCCACGGACGATCCGGCAGCAGTTATCGCCCGAATCATGGCTTCTTTCCCTTGTGCTTCTTCATGGCGGTGGCCAAATGGCCTTGATCCGAAAATCCCGCGAGGTAGGCGACTTCGGCGATGGCGACCCTCCGGGAGCGATCCAGGGCTGCGGACAGAGCATATCCCGCTCCCCCGCATGGTTGCTCTTCTGGGATTGGCATTTTCGGGGATTATGTCCGAGGGCGTGCCGATCGACCCGATCGGCGCCTGCGCTGCGTTCCTGAACCTCGCCCGCATTTTTCATTCAGCCTTGCCTCAGCCGCTTTGCCAGCCCATCGAAATTCCGTGCCGTGCAAACAGCCAACCCGGAAATCCGGACGGTAATTTGTATCCCCCATAGTCCTGCCCAAAGGCAGCGTAGCGCATCCCGCGGATAGAAAAAACATTGTAAGTGAAGAAAAAAGTTCGCGCGAGAAAAACATGGCCTGGCTTGGCCGGCGCTACGGAATTATCCGGCTCACGCAGGCCTGCTAAAGATCGCCTCGGCGTTTCTCGTACAGATCCCAGGACAGCTCGACCATGGCCAGAAGAACGTCTTCCTGGCTCCACCCGGCGGCAACCGCCGCCTCGACAATTCCGCGGACGAGCGGCAGCAATTGGCGCTCGCATTCGGCCGACAGGTTGGCCTCGGCGCCGTCGGCAGGCGGACTATCGAAATCAAATCCCACCATCGGCGTTCCCCCGCCATCAATGATCTAATGAAATGTATGTCTCTGCAATCATACTCCCGTCTAATATACATCAATCGGTAACGAAACACAGCAGCGTCGAGATTGACAGGGCATGGCCGCCCCGATTGCAGCGGCTCCATGGTTCGTCTGGACGTCTTTTTTGGCCTCCTGTTGCCGGCATTGCACATCTTGGATGCGAACCCCAGGCATTCGCGTAAAGCTATCGGGATCCTGGCGAGCTTTGCCGCATGGAGCGGAACCTGCCGCTTCATGGCATCGATGAAGTCGATCAGGTCACCGGGCCGAGCAGGACCGAGCCATCCGGCACCCCGCCATCGATCGGGATGGCTCTGCGGTTTGCGCTCGCCGCCATCGGCTGGCCGATGTCGGACGTCACGATGACCGGGCTCTTCGACGGCACGCGGTCGTAGAGGTCGATGATGTCCTGATTTATCAGGCGCACGCAGCCTGACGAGACGGATTTGCCGATCGAGTTCCATTCCGGCGAGCCATGCAGGCGGTAGAGCGTGTCGACGTTGTCGTGGAACAGGTAGAGCGCGCGGGCGCCGAGCGGGTTCTTGAGGCCGCCGGGCATGCCGCCGTTCTTGGCGCTGTATTCTTCCAGTTCAGGCTGGCGGGCAACCATCTCATCGGGCGGCGTCCATTTCGGCCATTTCTGCTTCCACTGGACGACGGCGTCTCCCGACCATTCGAAGCCGGCGCGGCCGAGGCCGACGCCGTAACGGATCGCCTGGCCGCCTTCGCGCACCAGATAGAGGAAATGGTTGGTCGTATCGACGATGATGGTGCCTGGCCGCTGGCCGGTCGGGTCGGGTACGATCTGGCGCAGGAACTGCGGGTCCATCTTCTTGATCGGGATCGCTGGGAGATCGAACCCGCTGTCGGAAATCGGGCCGTACATCGTCGCATAGTCGCCGAGCGGCGGCTCGTCATAGGTCGGCGGTGGCGGTTCGACCGGCGCCGGCGCCGGTCCGGTGGTGGTGCAGGCGGAGACCGCAATCGAAGCGGCGCCGAGGGCTGCAGCATTCAGAAAGCCGCGACGGCTCAGGCGATAGGGGTCGATTTCGGTCTTCAACATGGTTGCCTTTTTTAAGTCTCGAATCGCAAGAAAGCGTGAATGCCTTCAAGCGGCGCAGTGGTCGGCCTCCCCCAATGCCTGACGCGATAGGCGGTTCCGATTCTGGCCTGAGGGTGGACAAACAAAGGCGAAGCTGTGACCGCCCTGCCACTGTTGCTCGAAGGCAACAGAGTGATCAGCCGCCGGTCAGCAGGCCTTCAAGCGACGGCAGGATCAGCGCCGGCGGGAAATCCCGGTATTCCTCGGGCTGGTTGGCGCGGTTGATCCATACGGTGCGAAAGCCGAATTTGGTGGCGCCGGCGACGTCCCAGCGGTTGGACGACTGGAACGAGACGGCGCCCGGATAGAGTCGCCAGCCCGTCGCCACCATGTCGTAGGTCGACGGGTCGGTCTTGAAGCGCCTGACGGCGTCGACCGAAAAGATATCGTCCAGCACCTGGTCGAGGGCGGCCGACTTGACCGCCGCTTCCAGCATCTCGGGCGAGCCGTTGGACAGGATCGCGAGCTTGGCGCCGGATGCTTTCAGCGCCTTGAGCACGGCCGGCACTTCCGGATAGCAGTCGAGCCGCCAATAGGCTTCGAGCAGCTTGGCCTTCAGGCCCTTGTCGGCGGAGGGAACCTTGAGCAGGGCGAAATCGAGCGCCTGTTCGGTGAGCTGCCAGAAATCGGCATAGCCGCCCATCAGCGTGCGCACCCAGGAATATTCCAGCTGCTTGGCGCGCCAGATTTCCGAAAGCAGCGGGCCGTCGGGGCCGATCTCGCCGTCATGACGGCGCACGGCTGCGTGCACGTCGAACAACGTGCCATAGGCGTCGAAAACGTAAGCCGCGTAATGCATGGCGACAGTTTTGAGGGCAGGCGGCGCAAGGTGCAAGCATCGATTGTGGTCTTGATCGCTTTCTTGGGGCGCTCTGGCCTCAACAAAAACCGCTCCATGCCGGTTGACGGCGCCGGTCAAAGCATCTTCCAATGCTTGGCACAGGCAGCTTTGAAGCGGAACCGAACAATGACACTGGCGACTGCGGCGCTATCGGCGACATGGACCTTCGTCGACGGCGACTGGTACGAAGGCAACGTCGCCATCCTTGGGCCGCGCAGCCACGCCATGTGGCTCGGCACCAGCGTCTTCGACGGCGCCCGCTGGTTCGAAGGCGTCGCCCCCGATCTCGAACTGCATGCCGCCAGAGTGAACGCCTCGGCGATCGCGCTCGGCCTCACGCCATCGATGAACGTCGACCAGATCGTCGGCCTGACCTGGGACGGGCTGAAGAAGTTCGACGGCAAGACAGCGGTCTACATCAGGCCGATGTACTGGGCCGAGCATGGCGGCTATATGGGCGTGCCGGCCGATCCGGCCTCGACCCGTTTCTGCCTCTGCCTTTACGAATCGCCGATGATCTCGCCGACCGGCTTTTCGATCACCGTGTCGCCGTTCCGGCGGCCGACCATCGAGACCATGCCGACCAATGCCAAGGCCGGCTGCCTCTATCCCAACAATGGCCGCGCCATTCTCGAAGCCAAGGGACGCGGCTTCGACAATGCGCTGGTGCTGGACATGCTGGGCAATGTCGCCGAGACCGGAACCTCGAACATCTTCCTGGTCAAGGACAGCCACGTGTTGACGCCGGCGCCCAACGGCACCTTCCTGTCCGGCATCACCCGCTCGCGCACCATGACGCTGCTTGGCGATTACGGCTTCAAGACCACGGAGAAGATGCTGTCGGTGCGCGACTTTCTTGAAGCCGACGAGATATTTTCGACCGGAAATCATTCCAAGGTCGTGCCGATCACCCGCATCGAGGACCGCGATCTGCAGCCCGGGCCGGTGGCCAAGAAAGCGCGGGACCTTTATTGGGAATGGGCGCATTCGACTTCCGCCGGTTGAGCCGCTAAAAGGCAATTGGCGCTTCATTCCGGAGTTGTTCCAGATCAATGCAGCCCTATCTTAATCCGGTATCCGCACCGGATTTTTCCATGAGGAGTATGACCGATGGCTTTTGAATTGCCCGCCTTGCCCTACGACTACGAGGCCTTGCAGCCTTACATGTCGAAGGAGACGCTGGAGTATCACCACGACAAGCACCACAAGGCCTATGTCGACAACGGCAACAAGCTGGCCGCCGAAGCGGGCCTTGGCGATCTGTCGGTCGAAGAGGTGGTCAAACAGTCGTTCGGCAAGAATGCCGGCCTCTTCAACAACGCAGCCCAGCACTACAACCACATCCATTTCTGGAAGTGGATGAAGAAGGGCGGCGGCGGCAACAAGCTTCCGGGCGCCCTGCAGAAGGCTTTCGACGCGGATCTCGGCGGGTACGACAAGTTCAAGGCCGACTTCATCGCCGCTGGCACCACGCAGTTCGGCTCGGGCTGGGCCTGGGTCTCGGTGAAGGACGGCAAGCTGGCAATATCCAAGACGCCGAACGGCGAGAACCCGCTCGTCCATGGCGCATCGCCGATCCTCGGCGTCGATGTCTGGGAACATTCCTATTACATCGACTACCGCAACGCGCGGCCGAAATATCTCGAGGCCTTCGTCGACAGCCTCATCAACTGGGACCATGTCCTTGAAATGTACGAAGAGGCGAAAGCCTGATCGACCCAGAGAAGCCCCGGTACTCCGGGGCTTTTCTTTCTCAGCTGAAGCAGCAGGCACACAAAATTCGGCAGAATCCGGCCGGCGGACAGGGAATAATCCCGGCCCGCCCTCCGTTAACGTTAGGTCGCGACCCCTCATCATCCTGGAGCCAATTGAATGAGAAAGCTTGTTATCGCCATCTCTATGCTCAGCCTCGCCGCCTCGGCGGCTTTTGCCGACCCGATCCTCGACCGACAGGGACTGATGAAGGAACGAGGCAAGATCGTCGGCGGCCTGTCAAAAATCGCCAAGGGCGAGGCAGACTTCGATGCCGCCGCCGTGCTGACGGCGCTGCAGGCGCTGCAAGTCAATGCCGAGAAGTTCGATGTCGACACGCTGTTCCCGGCCGGCAGCGACAGCGGTGATACCACCGCCTCGCCCAAAATCTGGAAAGACATGGCGGGCTTCAAATCGACCGAAGACAAGTACCTCGCCGACGTCAAGGCCGCAGTCGCCGCCGCCCCCGCCGATGTCGATGCGTTGAAGGCGCAGATCGATACGCTCGGCAGTGATTGCGGCACCTGCCACAAGACCTATCGGGTGAAGAAGAGCTGATCCCGGGCAATGCCCTTGTGGAAAAAATTTGTCGGCGCCGCCCTTGTCCTGGGTGTCGTCGGTGCCGGCGCCGGCTGGCTGTTGTCGGCGCCGGTCAAGCTCGACACTGACACCCTGGCGCAGCTCGGCCCCGGCGACGCCGCCAGGGGCAAGCGCATTTTCAATGCCGGCGGCTGCACCTCCTGTCACGCCAAGCCAGGCTCGCAGGGTGACGCCCGTTTGCAACTGGTCGGCGGCCTCGAGCTCAAGACGCCGTTCGGCACCTTCGTGCCGCCCAACATCTCGCAGGATCCCAAGGACGGCATCGGCGCCTGGACGGTCGAGGACCTTGCCAACGCCATGCTGAAGGGCGTGTCGCCGTCGGGCGAGCATTTCTATCCGGCCTTCCCCTACACATCCTACGCCCGCATGAAGCCGGCTGATATTGCCGATCTCTATGCGTTCCTGAAGACGCTGCCGGCGGTCGCCGGCAAGGCGCCGGACAATTCCCTGAGTTTCCCCTTCAACATCCGCCGCGGCCTCGGCCTGTGGAAGCGGCTCTATCTCAGCAAAGAGCCGGTGATTGCCTTTGCCGATGGCACGCCTGATCCGGTACTCGCCGGCCGCTATCTGGTCGAGGGGCCTGGCCATTGCGGCGAATGCCACACGCCGCGCGACTTCACCGGCGCCACCAGGAAGAGCCAGTGGCTGGCTGGCGCGTCGGCAGCCGAAGGCAACGGCGTCGTGCCGAACATCACATCGGGCGAGGGCGGGCTCGGTGACTGGTCGGAAGCCGACATCGCCAACTATCTCGAAACCGGTTTTACCCCCGATTTCGACTCGGTAGGCGGCGCCATGGTCGACGTGCAGCGCAACATGGCCGAACTGCCGCCGGGAGATCGCGCGGCAATAGCCGCCTATCTCAAGGCGGTGCCGCCGCATCCCAACGGCTACCCGGTGCGCAGCAAGCCGGCCAAGTGATCCCGGCTACAGGTGGCCATCTACAGGTGGCGATCGCCGAGGAAGTCGAAGCCCGTCTCGAAGAAATGGCTGTAATTGCAGGTCAGTTCCTCGCCGGGTGCGATGTCGCGCAAGGCATAGGTTTCCTCGGGCGAGGAGACATCGCAATTCGGTTCGTCGTCATGGTTCATGTAGCGGGCGTCGTCGGCTTCGAAGACGATGTAGTTCGGATCCCGGCGGTCTGGATAGGAATAACGGTCGAGATAGTTCTTCACCGGGCCGCTCTCGCCTTCATAGGTCTCGACGTCGATGATCCGGTCGAATCTGGGGTCGAGCTTCCAGACCAGCGTGCCCTTGGCAATGTGGTTCCTGGCGAAAACCCCGATGCCCTGGATCGGTGATTTCTCGAGATAGGTGTCGACGAGCAACATAGTGGCCCCTTTGCGTATGTCATGGTCTGGAAGGTGGCGCGCATTGGGTAGCGCGCAGCCATTGCAAATGCGAGTGAAAATGAGCAGCCCGGAATTCAAAAAGTGACGACCGGCGCGCCTCGACGGGCGCGCCTGTCGCTTCGACATCAGCGCTGCTGCAAGGCCAGACGGACGCCTAACGCGCAGTAGATGCCGCCAACCACCTTGCCTTGCCATTTCACCACCGACGGATTGCGGCGCAGGAACGTGCCGAGCCGGCCCGCACTCACGGCAAAGACGACTGTGCTGAAAAGGCCGAGCAGAACAAAGATTATGCCCAGCGTCATCAGCTGGAGCATCACCGATCCGTTTTCAGGCCGCACGAACTGGGGCAGGAAGGCGAGGAAGAAAAGCGCCGTCTTTGGGTTAAGCACTTCGGTCAGGACAGCTTGACGAAACGCCTTGCTGGCGGAGATCGCGAGTGCGCCGGCAGTAGGGTCGGCCGGTATTCTCTCGATGATTGCGCGGATGCCGAGGTAAACGAGATACGCCGCGCCGATGTATTTTACGACGCTGAACAGCGTTGCCGAAGTGGCGATGATCGCCGAAATGCCGACCATCGCCATGATGGTATGGAACACATCGCCAGCCGCGACGCCCGCGCCCGTCGCGACGCCAACCCTGGTTCCGGAACTCGTCGCTCGCGCGACCGTCAAAAGCGTGGCTGGGCCTGGAATAAACACAAAGCCAAGCACAACCGCTATGTAAGCCGTCAAGGTGGATAGATCGATCATTGCGACGCCTCCGTTGCATTCTCAGCCTTGCCCGTAACCTCGGGTTCGGGCTTGGCCGTAACCTTGAGCGCGAAGGAGTAGGTATAGGCGATCTCCTCCAGCCTTGAAAAGCGGCCGGAGGCGCCGGCATGGCCGGAATCCATGTTGATCTTGAACAGCACCGGATTGTCGCCGCTCTTGCGCTCGCGCAGCCGCGCCACCCATTTGGCCGGCTCCCAATAGGTGACGCGCGGATCGGTGAGGCCGGCCAGCGCCAGTATCGGCGGGTAGTCGTGATCGGCGACATTGTCATAGGGTGAGTAGGCGGCGATCGTTTGGTAATCTTCCGCCGACGCGATCGGGTTGCCCCATTCCGGCCACTCCGGCGGCGTCAGCGGCAAGCTTGCGTCGAGCATCGTGGTCAGCACGTCGACAAAGGGGACCTCGGCAACGATGGCGCCGAAATTTTGCGGCGCCATGTTGGCGATCGCACCCATCAGCATGCCGCCGGCCGAGCCGCCTTGCGCGACGATGCGGTCGTGTTGGGTGTAACGCTCGGCGACGAGATGCTGCGCGACGGCGATGAAATCGGTGAACGTGTTCATCTTGTGCGCCCGCTTGCCGTCGTCATACCAGCCATAGCCCTTGTCCTTGCCGCCGCGGACATGGGCGATGGCAAAGACAAAGCCACGGTCGACCAGCGAGAACCAGTTGGTGTTGAACGCCGCCGGGATGGCAATGCCGTAAGAGCCGTAGCCGTAAAGCAGGCACGGCGCGGAGCCATCGAGCGGCGTGTCGCGGTGATGCAGGAGCGAGACCGGCACCAGTTCGCCATCGGCGGCCGGCGCCATCAGCCGGCGCGTGACATAATGATCCGGATTGTGACCGGACGGCACTTCCTGGGTCTTCAGCAGCACACGCTCGCGGCTGCGCATATTGTAGTCGAAGACCTGCGCCGGGGTCGTCATCGACGAATAGGTGAAGCGCATGATCTCGGTGTCGTATTCATAGGACCCCGACAGGCCGAGCGAGAACGCCTCTTCGTCGAACGAGATCAGATGCTCCTCGCCGCTGCGGCGATCGCGCACGACGATGCGCGGCAGCCCTTCCTTGCGTTCGAGCCTGACCATATGATCCCTGAAGCCGACCACCGACAGGATCAGCCGGCCTGGCTCGTGCGCCACCAGCTCTTCCCAGTTGGCGCGAACCGGGTCATCAGCCGGCGCCGTCATGATCTTGAAGTCCTTGGCGCCGTCGGCATTGGTGAGGATGAAGAAGATGTCGCCGCCTTCTTCCAGATCATATTGCAGGCCGGTCTCGCGCTTTGCCACCAGCTTTGGCTCGGCGAAAGGCTCATCGGCGCGCATCAGGTGATATTCCGAGGTTTCGTGATCGTTGATCCCGATCATGATCCATTCGTTGGAGCGCGTGCCGCCGACATCCATGAAGAAGCCGGGATCGGTTTCCTCATAGATCAGCCGGTCATTAAGGGGGCTGCCGCCGAGCGCGTGGAACAGCACCTTGGACGGACGATGATTGTCGTCGAGCCTTGTGTAGAAGAAACCGTCATCGGCGGCATTCCAGACGCCGCCACCACTGGTGGCCTCGATCTGGTCGCTCAGTTCCTTGCCGCTGGTGAGATCGCGCACGCGAAGTGTGAAGAATTCAGAGCCCTTGTCGTCGAACGCCCACAACAGCTTGCGGTGATCGGCCGAATGGTCGACGCCGCCGAGGCGGAAATAGGGCTTGCCCTCGGCTTCCGCGTCGCCATCGAGCAGGATCTGCTCATCGCCGCCATCGCGCGGCATGCGGAAATAGCGGGGCTGTTCGCCGCCAAGCTTGAAGGATGAGCCGTAAGCATAGGGGCCATCCTTCATCGGCACCGTCGAATCATCTTCCTTGATGCGCCCCTTCATCTCGCCGAACAGCTGCTTCCGAAGCTCTAGCGTATCGGCCATAAGCACTGCTTGATGGGCGTTTTCGGCTTCGAGATGGGCGCGGATGCGGCCCTCAAGCAGGGAAGGGTCCCTGAACATCGCCTGCCAGTTCTCGGCCCTCAGCCAGGCATAGTCATCTGTGCGGGTAATGCCGTGATGCGTGTCGAAGACGGGGTGTTTCTCGGGGCTCGGCGGGCTCGCGGTCGGAAAAGCTGAGGTTTTGGTCATTGCGTCTCACTGAAGAAATTACTTGAATGGCAAATGAACACGCCGATCAGCGCGGGTTCAAGGGCCGGGATGTATTGGTTGCGGCGGGCTCGGGAGATGAGCCAAAAGGAGAGGATGATGAATTTCCATATCAACATCGCTGCGGCTCTCGCCGTCGTCGCTTCGACCGTTCTGGCTTTCACCGGCCAGTCTCATGCAACCGCGTTCGCCGCTTGGCAAGTGGCTGGCGTGCCGTTCGGCGACACGCTCAACGTTCGCAAATATCCGTCCGGCACCTCGCAGAAGCAGGCCGCCTATCCCAACGGGACGATCCTGCAGATGACCGGCAAGTGCACCAGCGGCTTGAATCTTCTGGAGATCGCCGGCCAGCCGCACTGGAAACAGAAACAGGCAATTCGCTATCAATGGTGTCAAGTTTGGCACGACCCGGCGCAAAATGGTGCTTTTGTTAGTGGCTGGGTCTATGGAAAATACCTCACGCCGTATTGAATCCGGTCAGACCGAAGATCTTCTTCGGCGGGTTTCGCCAACGCTTTGCAACTTGCGGTTTGGTACGAATCCGACAATCAGCTGCCCAAACCTTGAAGCATAGACCAAGCATCGCTGCCCATTTTATGAGTCCCTGCTGATTTAGCGATGGCGTGACCTTACGTCATGCTAGTCCTGGTCCGACCAGAAAATATCGCGAAGTTACAGAGTGCACGAAAGATTGAAGCTGAAGAGCGACTATTCGATGAATATCGTTGAATATAGCGCAAGATGCGAATTGACTTACTTTGTCTGTGGGCTCATTAAGATGCCCGGACGCGAATCCATGAAGCTCTTCCCGCGTGAAATTCGCGCCATGCCCGATCTTCCAAAAAGGGCGCAAACAGAAACATCCTTCGTTGGGGCCTAAACCATGGATATCGTCGAAACACCTTCCAGAAATAGCGATGCGCTGATCGAGCTGACCGCCGATGTGGTGGCAGCCTATGTCAGCAACAATCCCGTGCCGGTCGGCGAATTGCCGAACCTTATCGCTGATGTCCATGCCGCTCTCGGGCGCGTGGGCGGAGCAAGCGAACAGCCTCCGGCCGACAAGCAGAAGCCTGCGGTAAACCCGAAGCGCTCTGTTCATGACGATTACATCGTCTGCCTTGAAGATGGCAAGAAGTTCAAGTCGCTGAAGCGCCACCTGATGACCCATTACGGTCTGACGCCCGATGAATACCGCGAGAAGTGGAATCTCGACGCCAGCTATCCGATGGTTGCCCCCAACTATGCCGCTGCCCGTTCGCAGCTGGCCAAGAAGATGGGCCTCGGCCGCAAGCGCAAGGGGCGGTAACACCGGCTCCAATGGACAAGATCAACGGCGCCCCTTACGGCGCCGTTTTTGTTTCTAGAACAATTCCAGGAAAACTGCCGAGCGCTTTCTCTTGGGAATTGCGTCGAAAGAAGAGAAGATAGAGCAATCAAGCAGTCTGCTTGAGAGCCATCTCGGCGTCGCGCTTGACGCGCTTGACCATCGAGCGCAGGCCATTGGCCCGCTGCGGCGACAGATGTTCGTCGAGGCCAAGCGACCTCAGCGTCGCCTCTGCGTCCGTTTCAAGGATCTGGCTGGCAGTCCGTCCCGAAAACAGCGCCAGCATGATGGCGACCAGACCGCGCACGATATGAGCGTCTGAATCGCCTGTGAAGGTGATGACCGGATCGGCGCCCGGCGCTCGGCTCGTGGTCAGCCAGACCTGGCTGACGCAGCCCGGCACCTTGTTGGCGGCGTTGCGTTCGGCGTCGGGAAATGGCGGCAGCGCTTCGCCGAGCTCGATGACATAGCGATAGCGGTCTTCCCACTCGTCGAGCAGGGAGAAGTCGTCGCGGATCGTCTGGATCGTCGTGGCCATTGCTCGGGATATAGTCATCCGCGGCTGCGGCGTCACGGAAAAATAAGAAAAGCACCGCAGGCATCGAGAGGTCCGACCGGCCTGCGGTGTCGCTGTAGATACAGCTGAAACGGTGTTTAGTTCTTCGCCACCAGCTTGGCAGGTATGTTGACTGTCGCCGGCAGCACGATGTCCTTGGCGACGCTGCCGGTGGCCAGCGATGTATCGGGCGAGGTCTCGGCGCTCTTGTCGTCCAGCATGGCGGCGGCGATCTTGGCGGTTTCCTTGGCCCGGGCGCTGATCGTATGCATCGCCGACTTGCCGGTTTCGCAGACGTCCGGCTTACGCTCGCAAATGCCGGCGATGTCGCCGACCGCTTCGCGCGCCGCAAAAAGCGCCTGGAACGGCCCGACGCTCTCGCGGCCATCCTCGTCGGGGCCGACGGTCAGCGGCAGCGCCAGCAACACCAGCGAAAACCAGAACGCCATTCTTATCAAAAAGCCCATCGATCTGCCCTCTCGTCCAATGACCGGATCATGCGTCCATGCGCAATGACCTCTTTATATCAGCGACAATGGCACATGAGGCGCAAAGGACGGCTTTCCTGCTCAGTGAAAATTTTCCTCAAATTTTAGGCAAATTCGAAGCGAGGCGTTTTGCAGTGCATTAGCCTCAAATGCCGGCAATTTTCTTAACCTTGCAGTAACCATCTAAGCGATTGTTGCGCATGGATATCTTCAGAAGAGCAGGCATGCCGGCTCAGGGTTTCGCAGCCACGAGCACGCCCTTTGCACATAACGCTCCGTTTACTATGGCCACAAATGGCGGTGCATTCCGGTGCCGGCGCTCCAATTTTTGCCGCAGCGCGCTCGTTGTTCCGGTCAGCCTTATTCATTCCTTAAACGCTGGATGCGAGTTTCAAACAAGCAAAAGCGACCTGCAAAGCAGGGCAGTCACGACCGGGTGCGAGTGCGTTGAGTTTGACAACTGCCAGATACATTGAACTGCCTGGCGCGCTGGCGGCCGGTTGCGAACGCATGGTCCATCCGGCCATCATCGGCCAGGGCGATCGCCTGCGCCAGCGCCGGTTCATCGGCATCATGCTTGCCGCTCCGTTCTTCGCCGCCGGTGCGGCGGTGACACTGGTCACCTCGGGCATGGGCGCCGCCGTCACCGTCGCAGCCATTTTCGCCGCCTTCGGTCTTTGCTGGTTCGCCGCCTTGCTGGTGGCGGCGTCAGGCAAGATGGCGCTGGCAGCCCAGGTTGCCCTTGCCGCCGGCGGTCTTGCGCTTGCCGGCGCCGTCGCGGCAGCAGGCGGCCTGGCGTCGCCGGTTGCGCTGCTGGCCCTGGCACTGCCATTCGAGGCCTGGTGGATCGGCGGTTCAAAGCGCGCGGCACTTTGGGGCGGCCTCTCGGTCTTGGCCGCAATGCTGCTGCAGCCCTTTGTCGGCTCTGTCGTCCCGCTCGGCGGGGCGCAAGTCGCGGCGTGGCACTGGCTGCTGCCGCTCGCCTGGGGCCTGACGCTGGTTCCCCGGCTCGCAGCCCTCGGCGATGCCGCACGCGCGCAGCCCGCGCTGCTTCCAAACGACCGCCTTGAAGACATGATCGACGCCGTTGTCCTGCATGTCGCCCGGCATGGCGAGGTCCTGGATGCCTCGGCCAAGGCGCGCACCATCCTGAAGCTGCCGCCGGAACTGCTTTTCGGCGCCGGGCTGTTCGACCGCATCCACCTGTCCGATCGCGTCGCTTATCTCAGCGCGCTTGCCGACATGCGCGATGGCGCCCTGGCGCGCCGGCTCGATCTTCGTGTAAGGCTGCCGCAGGACGGCAGCGCCTCGACGGCCGACAATTACCGGCCATTTCAGCTCGAACTGATGCGTGCCGAAGAGCAGCAGGAGACCTTCACTCTGCTGCTGCGCGAGAACGACGAGACTGCCGAATTGCGCGACGAGCTTGCTGCCGCCAATGAGGCCGCAGCGTCGGCCGAGGTGGCAAAGGGCCGCTTCCTGGCGGTCGTCAGCCATGAGCTTCGGACGCCGCTCAACGCCATCATCGGCTTTTCCGACATGCTGCTGCATGAGATGTTCGGCGGCTTCAAGGACCCGCGCCAGAAGGAGTATGTCGGCCTGGTGAAGGAGTCGGGCCAGCATCTGCTTGCCGTCGTCACCTCCATCCTTGATGTCTCGAGGATCGAGGCCGGCGCCTACGCGACCGAGCCCGAACCGTTCCGATTCATCGAAGCGGTCGAGATGTGCCAGTCGATGATGCAGCTGCAGGCCAATGCCAAGAACATCGATCTCCAGGCGCAGATTGCGCCGGACGCCGGCGAGATCAATGCCGACCGTCGTGCCGTGCAGCAGATCCTGATCAACCTCGTCTCCAATGCGGTCAAGTTCACGCCCGATGGCGGCAATGTCGTCGTCGGCGCCAAGCGGATCGGCTCGCGGCTGCATTTCTGGGTCAGGGACACCGGCATCGGCATCGCCGAGGAAGATTTTGTAAATCTCGGCAAGCCGTTCATGCAGATCCAGAACGACTATACGCGCCGCTTCGAGGGCAACGGGCTCGGCCTGTCGCTGGTCAAGGGCCTGGTGGCGCTGCACGACGGCACGATGTCGATCGAAAGCATGCCGGGCGAGGGGACGACGGTCACGATCAGCCTGCCGGTGAACGGGCCGAAGAGGAGCGCGACCGACAGGAACGGCGTGCTGCCGATGCCCGCGACCAGGACGAAAGGCGACGCGAAAGGGGACAGGAATGGCTCGCTCCGCAAAACAGCCTAAGGCGGTCAAGCGCCGCAGCGGCGCGTTCGAGGCCGGCGCGATTGCGCTCGGCGGCGCGATCTCGCGCAATCCGGTCCTGGTCGGCGGGTCGACCGCCTTCCTGGTGACGCTGTTCTACGTTTCCGCCAACGCGCTGTGGTACCAGCCGTTTCCGCATGCCGGCGCCTTCTTCGCCACCCGCAGCATCGAGGGTTTTCCGCACCCCGGCGCGGACGAACCCGAAACCACCATCAACATCCTGCGGCCCGGCCCGGCACCGGTCAAAAGCGACCCGACCGTCGAGCAGGTCCAGGGCATCCTGAAGGATCTCGATTTCTACACGGGAACGGTCGACGGCATTTCCGGGCCGAATACCCAAAAGGCGATCCAGGCCTACCAGCAGAAGGTTGGCCTGCCGGCGTCCGGCGAGATCGATGCTGTGCTGCTCGACCAGCTCGGCGCCAAGCAGACCACAGCTGGCATCCCGCATCCGCTGCCGCGGCCCGTGGATATGGCCGCCGCTCGAGTTGCCGCGCCCGAGGCCGCGCCTGCGCCCATCCCGGTTTCCGCGCCGGTATCCGCCCAGGCGCCCGATGCCCGCATCGTCAAGATCCAGGCCGGCCTGAAGGCATTCGGCAATGACGACATGCAACTCGACGGCGTCGTCGGCGCCCGCACCAAGGCGGCGATCAAGGAATTCCAGTCGCTGTTCGGCCTGCCGGAAACGGGCGAGCCCGACGAGGTCGTCTACGTCAAGATGCGCGAGATCGGCCTGACCAATTGAGTGGTCAAGACGACCGCTCGCGGATAGCCGAAAATCCGGCTAAGACGCCGCGCATGTCCTCCGGAGCCTCGTCATGCGCGTAACCACCGAGTTTTGGGTGTCGGCCCTGCTGCGCCGTGTCTTCGGCGCCGGCGGCTTTGCGGCCGTCGTCAAGCGCGGCGCGACCGAGGCCGGCGCTGTCTTCGTGCTCTCCCGCGGCAGGCTGGGCGACGTCTACCTGTTCGGCCCGGCGCCGCAGACGAGCTACGATTCGGACAAACCGGATGATCGCTTTTTCACGCTGCTCGGCGCCGGCGACGATGCCGCCGCGCTTGACGCCAGGCTCGAGCGGGAGAAAAAATTCGATCCCGACATCTGGGTGGTCGAGATCGAGGCCGGAACGGTTTCCGTCGAGGAGCTTCTCTCCGTCAAGACGCCTTGAGGCTGGCCCCTAAGCTGGCTTTGTCGACGTCCGGCGCTTGGTCGCCATTCGCGGCGACAGGGGTGTTGCCGCGCACCGCTCGCGACAATGTTTCGGCCTTCCAGCCGCGCACCTTGTCGAGCGCCGCCTCGTGGTGCAGCAGCCGGTAGCGGTCGAGGAAGATGCGGATCGCCTGCGGGTGCGGAAACTCCCGGGGGTAAACCGCGACCACGATCAGGAATGCCCTGTCCTCACTGAGGTTGAGCGCCCGCAGCGCGGCGAGCAGCGAGACATAGCTCGAATGCTCGGTCAGCGACCGCGCCGTCGAGAAGTCGATATCGAGCGCGTCGGCAAGCGCGGTCTGGAAGAAGGCGGCGTTGCCGGTCAGCGCCGTCTCGCGCAGCTTGCTGTAAGTTGCTGAGCCGACCGATGTCGCCTCGCCCTCGGCGAGCATCATCGAGCGCAGGCGGCGCCTGGCGGTTTCGGCGGCGCTGCCGGGCAGTTTTGGTGCGCTGGGAGCGGCGGCAGCGGCTTCGGCGTCGGCGCCCGCCACGTCGGCGATCGGCTCGGGCTGCCGCACGCGCACCAGGGTCGGCTTTTCCAGCGCCTTGATCAACTGCGCGATGGTCGGGTTCAAATCCTTGCGGCGGGCAATGGCGCGCGCATGCGGCAGGCCGTGGCGGCCGATCAACGCGATCAGGTCGATGTCGCCGAGCGCCCGCGAACGGACGAGCAAGGGGGCGCAGACATCGACCGGCTCCTCGCAAAGCCGCCGCACCAGGGCGGCCGGCGCATATTCGCATTCGGACAGGGCGGCGGCGACATAGCGGCGCGATTCGACCGGCACGCTGTCGAACAGCGGCAGCGTCAGATCCTCGAGCTGGGCGATCTCGCGGCGCGACGGGCGGGTCAGCGAGCAGAACGCCGACACGGCGGCGCGAAACAGCCTTTCGGCTTTTCCCGATTCCGTCCGTATGGCGATTTGCCTGAAATCCGAAGCTGACACGGAAGATACGCCCGACACTCGACACAACCCGGACCATGCTCAACCGCAACTGTGTCGGTTTCGCGCAAGACCTGGAACAAACATCAAATTAGCCGCGATCCGTTAGCGCTCCGTTAACCCTCTGCCGGCCTTAATCACATTTGGAGGCGTTGCGTTGTGCTCCGGGGCAACCGAGAGGAATACGCGAACCATGGGCATGGTACTGTCTTTCGTGCCGCGATCGGCACCAGTCAATCGAGCAGTTCAGGACACCGGTACGCCGGCGGCGGTGATCATTTTTCCCGGCGTCCGCTACGAGCATCCGCCATTGGCGGGCCAGGCGCGACCGGCGGACAAGCCGGGCACACCACGGACGCCTGTTCCGCACCACTGAGTTTGCTGGTCGTCGGGCTGAGGTCAGTAGTCCTGCAGTTCGCAGGAGCTCTGGTCCAGGAACTGCGACACTACCGGCTTCCAGCTGTCGTCAGGCACGAAGGCGCGGATGACGAAGATGCCTTCCTCGATCGGCGCCTCGACGAAGATCGCCCCTTGCAGGTCTTCGGGAAGCTCCCTGCGCACGTCGATCATCTGTGCCGGCGTCAGCACCACGGTGTCCAGCTTGTTGCCGGTCGCCGTGCGGTCGTTGAATGAATAGAAATTGTGGCCGTTGCGGTCATAGACCGACACCGACCAGAACGGCACGCTGCCCGGCGCCTTGATCCGCACCATGCCTTCGGCAAGGTCGAAGCGGCAGGCGGCGGCGTAAAACAGCGGATCCACCGACTTCACCACCGGCGCGCCGCCCGCCTCGGCATCCAGCCTGGTCATCTTGTAGAGGTCGGACGCCATCGCCAGCCGTGACCAGGCATCGCGCTCGGTAAATTCCGGCACCAGCAAAAGCACCACGATGTGGACGATGCCGGCGCCGACCAGGCCGAGCAGGATGGCGTGCAGCAGCCTACGCATTGCAGCCAGCCTTGACGATCCGGGGCAGCGACACGTCGGAAAGGCCGGTGCTTGAGGCAATCGGCGTGTCGTAGAAGGTGAGCACGAAATACATCCGGCCAAAACCTTCGGTCAGAAGCCAATTGCCGGGGGCCGGACGGTTGCCGACGGCAATGATCACCGAATTGTCGGGCTGACGCAGCACCTGGTAGGATTGCAGCGCCGCCAACCTTGGCTTGCCGGTGTCGACCACGCCGAGCGATTGATCCGCGGCATAGAGCGTCCAGAACCGGGCGGTGGGGAAACTGCCCTCGATCCTGTAGTCGCATTGCCGCTGAAGCTCATCGCCGGCCGCATCGCGCTCGGCGATGAAGGACAAGCCCTCGGCCTTGCCGAGCGCCAGCACGCCCTCGCGCGCCACGCGCGCCTTCGAATAGGGGTCGGCATCTTGCGTGCCGATCTCGGGGAAGGCGGTCCATTGGCCGATGCTGATCGCGCCGACGCCGCTCTGCGCCTGCAGCGCATACCAGACGCTGCCGCCGCCGAGGCCGATGGCTATGGCAAGCGAAAGCAGCGTGAAAAAGGCGGTCTTGAGCATGAAGAACCGGGACGAGAGAATTATCGTTCGGGGATATAGCGGGGCAGGCCACAGAGCAAGCAGCGCTGTGGAATCAAAGCGCCGACAGGGTCTCCGGTGTCTGCGGCGAGCCGAGCACGGGCGCGGCCTGGAACACCTTGGTCATCTCGCGCAGCGTCTGTGTCGTGCGGCTGGACAGCACCGCCGGGCGCTCGGCCGCGGCATCGGCGGCTGCCTGATCGGCATTTTTCTTCTCCGCTTCCTCGGCCTTGGCCGCGATCTCTTCGTCGACGAAGGGCTTGTCGAGGCCGGGGATCGGCTTCAGGTCGATATTCTGGTGCGCGTAGACCATCAGCCGCTGCCACACCATCGCCGGCAGCGTGCCTCCGGTCATGTTGCGGGTCGGGGTGAAGTCGTCATTGCCGAGCCAGACGGCAGCCGTGTAATTGCCGGTGAAGCCGACGAACCAGGCGTCGCGATAGGATTGCGTCGTCCCCGTCTTGCCGGCGACGACGATGTTGGGCAGCTGCGCGCGCCGCGCGGTGCCGATCGCCGGCACCGCAGCCAGCATGGTGTTCATGTATTTCAGAGCCTGTTCCGACAGAACCCGATGCGGCGCCGGCGCATCCTTGGCAAAGTCGTAGACGACATCGCCGGTGCGGGTGACGAGCTGGGTGATGCCGTGCCGCGAGCCGGCGAAGCCGTTCTGCGCGAACACACTGTAGCCCGTCGCCTGGTCCATGACCGTCATGCCCGATGTGCCGAGCACCATGGTCTTGTGCGACTCCAGCGGCGATTCCACGCCGAATGATTCGGCCATCGCCTTGATCGGGCCGATGCCGAGATAGTCCTTGGCCAGCCGTACCGGCACGGTGTTGATCGATTTGGCGATCGCCGTGATCAGCGTCACATTGCCGGCCGAGCCGCCATTGTAATTGTGCGGTGACCAGCCGCCCCAGCTGATCGGCCCGCCTGAGACGACGGAGTCCGGGGTGAACCCGTGCTCCATGGCGGTGGCGTAGACGTAAGGTTTGAACGAGGAGCCGGTCTGGCGCAGCGCCTTGGTGGCGCGGTTGAACTGGCTTGCGCCATAGTCGCGGCCGCCGACAATGGCGCGCACCGCGCCATTGGTCTCGATCACTACAACGGCGCCCTCGGTGACGTTGTACTCCTTGCCGAACTGGCGCAGGTGAAATTCGACGGATTCTTCCGCCGCTTTCTGGATGTTGGCATCGAAAGTGGTGTGTGCGACCAGCGAATGCTGGCCGGGCTTGGCGATTTTCTTGACCTCATCGAAGGCCCAGTCGAGGTAATAATCCGGGCTCTTCTGCTCGCCGCGGTCGACGATCTCGGCTGGATGCAGCCTTGCCTGCAGCACCTGGCCTTCGGTCATGAAACCGGAATCGACGAGGTTCGACAGCACCACATTGGCGCGAGCGCGGGCAGCGGGCAGGTTGATGTGCGGGGCGTATTTGGTCGGCGCCTTGAACAGGCCGGCCAGCATCGCCGCCTCGGCGAGGTTCAGATCCTTGACGCTCTTGCCGAAATAGAAATCCGCCGCCGCCTCGATGCCGAACGTGCCGCCGCCCATATAGGCGCGGTCGAGATAGAGCTGCAGGATCTCCTTCTTCGACAGATTGGCCTCCAGCCACAGCGACAGGAAGGCTTCCTTGATCTTGCGCTGGAAGGTACGCTCATTCGACAGGAACAGGTTCTTGGCCAGCTGCTGGGTGATGCTGGAGCCGCCCTGGACGACGGAATTAGCCCGCACATTCTCGAAGATGGCGCGCGACAGGCCGAGCACGTCGATGCCGTAGTGCTCGAAGAAGCGCCGGTCCTCGGTCGCCAGCACTGCTTTGATGACATGGTCCGGCATCTCGTCGACAGGCACGGAATCGCGCTGGATGATGCCGCGCTGGCCAATCTCGTTGCCGTAGCGGTCGAGGAAGGTGACGGCGAAATCGCCCTGACTGCGCCAGTCGCCAGTGGTGATCTGGAAGGCCGGCATCGCGAGTGCGAGCAGCACGACGACGCCGCCGGCGCCCATCGTAAAACCTTCGCTCAGCACCTCGATGATGCCGCGTCGCCAGCCGGTGACTCGGAAGCGCCGCGAAAAAATGGTCGCCGATTCCCAGAACTGGCCGGCCTTGAAGCCGATTTCGTAGAGCGAGGAATCGATCCACGCGTCCACCGCCAGCAGTGCGGCGGCGATCGGACCTCTTCGTCTTGGACGTCGTTCTAAAGGACTGGCCATTCCCGAAACTCACCCAACCCACCTGAGAACCGCAAGCGGGCAATTTCAGGGCGGGCATACCCGGCGAAGACTATTCTTCCATTTCAGCCCGGCTCACAAGGGCAGCCAGGCCACACCGCACGGTTTGTTGAGCGCCGCCCGGATCGTGACGCTGGAGGTCGACGCCGTCGATGCCGACGCCAGTGGCTTCGAGCCAGTCTGGCACAAGGGCCGGCGTGTCGGCTTCGTCGCCTCAGCCGGCTATGGCTACACAATAGGCAAAAGCGTCGCGCTGACGTTGCTGGGCGACGAATTCGCCGGGGAGGGGACCGCGCTTTGGGTGCACATTGTCGGCGTCGAGCGGCCGGCGCGAATTATTCCGGCCTCGCCATACGACCCCGAGGGCAGGCGATGCGGCAATGAGGAGTTTTGGCCATGGTCGATGACATTATAAGGGAGACCAGGCGCGAGCGCCGGCGCGGGCACACCGGTGAGGCCGGCAGCGGGCCAAGCCGCCACCCGAACTATCGCTCGCTCAAGAACCCGTTCCTGCCGCAGCCGGTGTTTTCGGACGACCAGGTCGCGGCCATCCACGACACGGCGTTGCGCGTGCTGGAAGAGCTCGGCATCAAGGTGCTGCTGCCGGAGGCACGGGCGATCTACGCCAAAGCCGGTGCGCTGGTCGACGAGGACAGCCGGATGGTGCGCATCGGCCGCGATATTGTCACTGCGGCACTGGCCTCGGCGCCGAAATCCATCCGGGCGCTGGCGGGCGACCGTAGCCGCGATCTCATGCTGGAGCTCGGCTCGATGACGTTCCTCGCCGGGGCCGGGGCGCCCAACGTCACCGATCTCGAACGCGGACGGCGTCCGGGCACGCTCGCCGCTTTCGAAGAACTGACCAAGCTTGTTCAGAATTTCGATGTGCTGCATATGCTCGGCCCCTGGATCGAGCCTCAGGATGTCGACAACCGTTTACGCCACTATGCCGTCAACCGTGCGCAGCTGACCCTGTCGGACAAGTTTCCCTTCGTCTTCGCCCGTGGCACGCCGCAGGTCGAGGACGGGTTCGAGATGATCCGGTTGGCGCGCGGCCTCTCGCAGGACGAGTTCCTGGCCGGCGTCCATTGCTATACCGTCATCAACACCAATTCGCCGCGCCAGCTCGATATCCCGATGGCGCAAGGCATCATCGACTTCGCCAAGGCCGGCCAGGTGTCCATCATCACGCCCTTCTGCCTGGCCGGCGCCATGGCGCCGATCACCGTCGCCGGCGCATTGACGCTGCAGCATGCCGAGGCGCTGGCTGGTCTCGCGCTGGCGCAGATGGTGCGGCCGGGCGCACCGGTGGTTTACGGATCCTTCTCCTCCAATGTGGACATGAAGTCCGGCGCACCGGCCTTCGGCACGCCCGAGCACGTCAAGGCGACGCTGGGCGCCGGTCAGCTGGCCCGCTTCACCGGCCTGCCTTGGCGGTCCGGCGGCGGCAGTGCGGCCAACATTTCCGATGTGCAGGCGGCGCACGAGACGCAGTTCGCGCTGTGGGGCTCGGTGCTTGCCGGCGCCACCGTCTGCATCCATGCCGCCGGCTGGCTGGAGGGTGGCCTCAGCGTCTCCTACGAGAAGCTGATCACCGATATCGAGGCATTGCAGACGGTTGCCGAACTCTGCGCTACGACCCCCGGCGACGAGGATTCGATCGGCTTCGAGGCGATCGCTGAAGTCCAGCCGGGCGGGCATTTCTTCTCCGCCGGCCACACCATGACGCGCTACCGCACCGCCTTCTACGAGCCGCTGGTCGCCGATTGGTCGAATTTCGGCAGCTGGACGCAGTCCGGTTCGAAGTCGGCCACCGAGCGCGCCACCGGCATCTGGAAGCGGACGCTGGCCGACTTCCAGCCGCCTGCGTCGGCCGTTGCCACATCCGATGTGCTCGACGAGTTCATTGCCCGCCGCACCGAAGGGGGCGGAGCGTTGCCGGTGTCGTGAGGTTGGCAGCCGTCACGTCGGCCGCTTGTCGCCGGTCTTCGACGGCTCGCGGCGAATCGGCCCGGCATCGGCCTGCCTGTGCTTGTCGGCGGCAATCCGGCGGATGCGATCGAAGCGGCTCTCCTCCGCCGGCTTGGTCGCGGATACAGCGTTTGGCTTCGGGGCGAATGTGATCATCTGTCGATCTCCCTGTCGTTGATGACAGTCTTGACTGACTGACGGAAATTCCTGGCTCGCCGGGGAAATGTCCCCGGCAGCCTGTTCTGATTTATGCCCGCCCAGATTCCCAGCGGGCAATTTTCGGGCGATGGTCAGTAGCCGCCCATGCCGCCACCGCCGCCCGCAGGCGCCGCATCCTTGGCCGGAACGTCGGTGATCATCGCTTCGGCGGTGATCAGAAGGGCGGCGATCGAGCCGGCGTCCTGCAACGCGGTGCGCACCACTTTCGCCGGGTCGACGATGCCGGCCTTGATCATGTCGACATAGACCTCGTTCTGGGCATCAAAGCCCTGATTCTGGTCCTTGCTGTCGGACAGCCTGCCGACGACGATCGAGCCTTCGACGCCGGAATTCTCGGCGATCTGGCGGATCGGCGCTTCCAGCGCCCTGAGCACGATCGAAATGCCGGCGGTCACATCGTCATTGGCGCCGGTCAGGCCGGCCAGAGCCGATCTTGCGCGCAGAAGCGCCACGCCACCGCCGGGCACGATGCCTTCTTCCACCGCCGCGCGCGTCGCATTCAGCGCGTCGTCGATGCGGTCCTTCTTTTCCTTCACTTCAGACTCGGTGACGCCGCCGACGCGGATCACGGCGACGCCGCCGGCGAGCTTGGCCAGCCGCTCCTGCAGCTTCTCCTTGTCGTAGTCGGACGTGGTCTCCTCGATCTGGCCCTTGATCTGCGCGATGCGCGCCTGGATGGTCGCCTTGGTGCCGGCGCCGTCGATGATCGTGGTGGTGTCCTTCTCGATCAGTACGCGCTTGGCGCGGCCAAGCATCTCGATGGTGACGTTTTCGAGCTTGATGCCGAGATCCTCGGAAATCATCTGGCCCGATGTCAGCACGGCGATGTCTTCCAGCATCGCCTTGCGGCGATCGCCGAAGCCCGGCGCCTTGACGGCCGCGACCTTGAGGCCGCCGCGCAGCTTGTTGACGACCAGCGTCGCCAGTGCTTCGCCTTCGACGTCTTCCGAGATGATCAGCAACGGCCTGCCGCTCTGCACCACCGCCTCGAGGATCGGCAGCATCGCCTGCAGATTGCCGAGCTTCTTCTCGTGGATGAGCACGTAAGGCTCTTCCAGTTCGACGCGCATCTTGTCGGCATTGGTGACGAAATAGGGTGAGAGATAGCCGCGGTCGAACTGCATGCCTTCGACGACGTCGAGTTCGGTGTCGGCGGTCTTGGCCTCCTCGACGGTGATGACGCCGTCATTGCCGACCTTGTCCATCGCCTTGGCGATCATGGCGCCGACGCTGGCATCGCCATTGGCGGCGATGGTGCCGACCTGCGCGATCTCGGCCGACGACTTGACCTTCTTGGCCTTCGCCTTGATGTCCTTGACCACGGCGGCGACAGCCTGGTCGATGCCACGCTTGAGGTCCATCGGGTTCATGCCCGCGGCAACCAGCTTGGCGCCTTCGCGCAGGATCGATGCGGCCAGCACCGTGGCGGTGGTGGTGCCGTCACCGGCGAGGTCGTTGGTCTTCGAAGCCACTTCGCGCACCATCTGCGCGCCCATGTTCTCGAACTTGTCAGCAAGCTCGATTTCCTTGGCCACCGTCACACCGTCCTTGGTGATGCGCGGCGCGCCATAGGCCTTGTCGATGATGACGTTGCGGCCCTTGGGGCCGAGCGTGACCTTCACCGCATTGGTGAGGATCTCGACGCCGCGCAGCATGCGGTCGCGCGCGTCGGTGGCGAATTTGATTTCCTTGGCAGACATTTTTTTCAATCCCGTTGGTGTGGTGAAGCAAGCGGCTCGCCGGAGCCTGGCAAAGCCAGGCCGGTCAGGCAGCCTTCTTGGCTTTGACGCTCTTCTCGGTGACGACCGTCCCGCTCTTGCCGATAGCGGCCGTCTCGCTCTTGTCGATGACGCCCATAATGTCGGCTTCCTTCATGATCAGCAGGTCCTCGCCGTCGATCTTGACCTCGGTGCCCGACCATTTGCCGAACAGGATGAAGTCGCCGGCCTTGACGTCGAGCGGAACAAGCGCGCCGTTTTCGTCGCGTGCGCCCGGCCCAACGGCGATGACTTCGCCTTCCTGCGGCTTTTCCTTGGCATTGTCGGGAATGATGATGCCGCCCTTGGATTTGACATCGCCTTCGGCGCGCCGGATGACGACGCGGTCGTGGAGTGGCCGAAACTTCATGAGAACTTCTTTCTGGGGCCAGCATAGGCGACCGCGCCGTTCTTATAGGCGTGTTGGCACTCGATAGATAGGAGTGCCAAAAATTATTCGTGGCCAAAATTAAATATTAAAAAGTATTATGATGTCTGCAGGGTTCGAAACGTCGCGAGGCGCCTAGATATTTCAAAAAATTGAATTTCGAGGCAAAAGCGACTATTTATATCGTAAGTTCGATTTCACAATTTTAGGCACGAAGGAGATTTAGGCGATGGCCGAAGGCAATCAGAGCATCATGGAAAAAGCTGAAGCCCGCTTCATGGACAAGCAGAAGAAGACGGCCGAGCGCAACAAGGCAACCTCCGACTACATGTCCGAAGCGAGGGCCAGGGAGATCAAGACGGCAAGGCTCAGGGAATTGCGCCTGGCCAAGGAAGAGGCCGACCGCGTCGCGGAAGCCTTGAACCCGACACCGAAGAAGAAGCGGGCGACAGTCAAGAAAGCGGCCGCCGCGCCGAAGGGGGGCACGTCATGAGCCTGACATTCCCCAATCCAAGTCGCTTCTATGACGAGGCCGGCAAGCGCATCCGCTTTGTCGGCCATGACGGCATGTTCCAGATTTCCTTCTCTGTCGCAGCCGATGCCCTCTCGAAGGCGCCATCAGGGACGGCGACCGCGGAAGCCACCTATCTGGCGGCTTTCGACACCGCGTCCAGCTCCATCCATGACATTGCCAGCAAGGCCTACGCCCGCACCCGCAAGAGCATATATGTGCTCACAGCCGCGGATTTCGGTTAGCGCGCGTTCGTCTTGCAATCAGAGCGGCTGAGATCAGCGTCGGTCAGGACTTGCGGTCGGCTTTTGCCCGCCGCTTGACGTCCCGGCTGTTCAGGCGGTCGGCCATCGCTTCCGCATCGCGCACATTCATGGCCACCATTACCTGTTGCTTAAGCTCGACAGGCTGGCCGGTGAAGATGTCGAAGATAGTCCAGCTCTCGGGCTCGTCCATGCGCAACGCGTAGCGGTTTGTCATATCGGCATCAGGCCTTTGACATGAAAAATGCCGCCGCCAGGATCAGGATTGTCCAGGCCACCACCGACAGCTTCAAGGCCAGGCCGCCATGCATTGAAAGTATCTCGCGCATGCCCAGGGCCACGGTGCTCTTCGACAGGGCGGGTGCTGCCGCAATCGCGACCGGGGGCTTGACGCCGAGCTTTCCAAAAGCCGGCAGCAGCGGTGGCGTTCGCATGAAATGACCTCGAATTGCCGGAGAAAACAGGGCTCCTCATAACACCCTTCTTGAAACTCCCCGCATGCCAAATAGAACCCGGTCCGTGAAAGGGCCATGCCGCCCGATTCGCCGCCTTCCATCAGGCGGATCGTCATCTGGCGAAATCCGTGCAACGCGGTTAGGTTGCGCGCGAAACTGAGGTTGTTCAAAGCGTGACAGGCGAACGGAGACGACGATGACGGCGCCCGGCGATTTGCTGCAAGCCTTGTTCATGAGATTGAAGAGCGATGCCTCGCTGACGGCGCTGCTCGGCGGCGCCGGGTTGCGCGAGCAGGCGGCCGACAGTGCCGCCTTCCCTTATGTGACCTATGGCAGGACCAGCGCATTCGATCTGGACACCGGCGCCGACAATGATGACGACCAGCTCATCACGCTGCATGTCTGGTCGAAGGCGCAAGGCGAGGCCGAGACGCGTCTGATTATGGACAGCATCCGGGCGCGCCTTGACGGCGCCGCTTTCGCCACCGGCTCGCGCGACCAGACCCGCCTGTCGCTGGAGTTCGCCGAGGCCCGCTACGACGAGGACCTGGCGCTCTACCACGGGGTGCTGCGGATACGCGCTCTCACCGAACAAAGTGATTGAAGCAACCTAGATCTGCGCCTGGATCTCGGCCTTGTCGATGACTGACCACACCTCGAGGATGCGACCCTCTCCGAATTCGTAGAAAACATTCTCAGCGAACGACACGCGCTTGCCGTTCACCGGCAGGCCGAACAGCACGCCCTTGGGATGACAGTCGAAATGCAGGCGCGCCGCCACGCGCGGCGGCTGGCAGACCAGCAGTTCGATGTTGAAGCGGAGGTCGGGAATCGCCTCGAAATCGCCTTCGAGCATACGGCGATAACCCGACAGGCCCAGCATTTCGCCATTGTGCTGCACCTCGTCGCCGACAAAGTCTCCAAGTTTCGCCCAGTCCTGGGCATTCAGGCAAGCGATATAGCCCCGGTAAAGGTCGGCAAGGTGTTTATCCGTCATGGCGCACTCCGATGATTTGACGTTTTCCCGCGCTATTTAGGGCGGTCCCAGAATGGTCTCGCCTTGACCTGTTCCCAATCTGGCTGCGAATTGAGAACCTGCGCGCAAACACCATAGCCGCGCAGCCGGTTTTCCGGTTATGAATCCATTGCCCGGTCTGAGGGACTGGGCGGTAGGATCGCATTCATTCGTTGCGCGCGCAGGGGGTATTGCGGGGATGGATTTTCACCCGTTCACCGTTCATTTCACGTTCAGCACAGTTGCGTTACAACGCCGACCATGAAAACGCTTCGCTCTCATGTCAGAACCGCGATACTGGCGCTCACAGCGGCCGGCCTGTTGGCGTCGCAAGCGACGCCGGCAGCCGCGGCGGATTGCTACGCGATCGGCCAGCAGGTTGCCGAGCAGAATGGCGGCACGCTGGCCAAGGCTTCGCAGACGACGCGTGGCGGCCAGGAGGTCTGCGTCATCGTCGTGCTTGTGCCGGGCAAGGACGGCCAGCGTCCGCGCCGCTCCGAGATCGTCGTCCCGGCGAACTGATCCAATCTTCCCCCTTGCAGGGTCGTTTCCCAGACCACCGGAATCGGCCTATAGCTGACCCATCAACAGGCCTGACCGATCATGCGCGTACTCGTCGTCGAAGATGACAAGGATCTCAACCGGCAACTGGCCGACGCGCTGGTCGATGCCGGCTATGTCGTCGACCGCTCCTATGACGGCGAGGAGGGGCATTTCCTCGGCGACACCGAGCCCTACGATGCCGTCGTGCTCGACATAGGCCTGCCGCAGATGGACGGCATCAGCGTCGTCGAGCGCTGGCGCCGCAACGGCCGCAAGATGCCGGTGCTGATCCTGACAGCGCGCGACCGCTGGAGCGACAAGGTGTCGGGCATCGATGCCGGCGCCGACGACTATGTCACCAAGCCGTTCCACATCGAGGAGGTGCTGGCCAGGGTGAGGGCGCTGATCCGCCGCGCCGCCGGCCATGCCTCGTCCGAGCTCACTTGCGGGCCGCTGCGCCTCGACACCAAGGCCTCCAAGGCCGATGTCAACGGCGTGCCGCTGAAGCTGACCTCGCATGAGTTCCGCCTGCTGGCGTATCTGATGCACCATATGGGCGAGGTGGTGTCGCGCACCGAGCTGGTCGAGCATCTCTACGACCAGGATTTCGACCGCGATTCCAACACCATCGAGGTCTTTGTCGGCCGGCTGCGCAAGAAGATGGGCATCGACATGATCGAAACCGTGCGCGGCATGGGCTATCGCATGCGTGAGCCGGAGGCGTAAGGCGGAACCGCTCCCCATACCAGCAAGGAAGCCTTTTTCGGCGCGGCTCTGGCCGCGCTCGCTGGCCTTCCGCGTCATCGGATTTTCCACGATCTGGGCGATCCTCACCCTGATCGTCATCTTCACTCTGATCACCACGCTCTACCGCCAGGCCAGCGAGCGCGGCTTCGACAGCCTGCTGTCGGCGCATCTGTTCAATCTGATCGGCTCGGTCGGCGTTTCCGAATCCGGCCAGCTCACCGGTGCTCCCGACCTTGGCGACCTGCGCTTCTCGGAGCCGAATTCGGGCTGGTACTGGTCGGTGGAGCCGGCTTCCGAAGGCGTGCACGGCAACCTTCATTCGTCCTCGATGACCACGACGATCCCGTCGCCGACCGTTGCCGAGGTGCCTTTCAATTCCAGTTTCCAGCGCAGCTATTCCACCGACGGCATCGGTGACGAGGAACTGCAAGTGTTCGAAAGCGAATTCGTCCTCGATGCCAAGAACCGCGCCGCGCGCTTCCGCGTAATGGGCAACAAGACCGAGCTCGAGCACGAGATCGCCACCTTCCAGGGCCGCCTGTTGACCTATCTCAGCCTGTTCGGCGTCGGCATGATCGCCATCAATGCGATCGCCATCCTGCTCGGCCTGCAGCCCTTGCGCCGGGTTCGCAACGCGCTTGCCCAGGTGCGCGAAGGCACGGCGCAACGGCTCGACGGCCAGTTTCCCGCCGAGATCGAGCCGCTCGCCAACGAGACCAATGCGCTGATCGAAAACAACAAGCGCATCGTCGAGCGTTCACGCACGCAGGTCGGCAACCTCGCCCATTCGCTGAAGACGCCGCTCGCAGTTTTGATCAACGAGGGCCGGGCGCTCGGCGGCGCCAAGGGCCAGCTCATCGCCGACCAGGCCGCCTCGATGCAGAAGCAGGTCGACCATTATCTGCAGCGGGCACGGGTCGCGGCGCAGCGCGACAGCGTCGTCTACCGCACGCCGGTGACGCCGCTGGTGCAGCGCATGGTGCGCGTGCTGCAAAAACTCAAGCCTGATGTCAGCCTGTCGCTTACGCTGCCGGCGGCCGACATCGTCTTTGCTGGCGAGCGCGAGGATTTGGAGGAACTGGTCGGCAACCTCCTCGACAATGCGATGAAATGGGCAAGGAGCACTGTTGCCGTATCCGTCACGCCGGCCGCAGCCGGCCTGTTCGAGCTATCGATCGAGGATGACGGTCCCGGCATCCCCGAGGACAAGGCCCGCGATGTCTTGAAACGCGGCCGGCGCCTCGACGAGACAAAGCCGGGAACCGGGCTCGGACTTGCCATCGTTGCCGACCTCGTCAACGAGTATGGCGGGGCGCTGGCGCTGGAACGCTCCACGATGGGCGGGCTGAAGGCGGTTGTGCGCTTGCGGAGCTTGCAATGATGTACTGCCCAGGGCCAATCGACACGGCCGAATGCCTGTGTTATGGCGGCCCCTCGATTGCGCAAAAGCCGTTAAGAACGGCCAAATTTCCGACAAATATCAATAGTATGACGTCCTGACGCCCCCGATGACGCGGCCCCCAGCGCATCCCGTTCAAGAAAACCGGTTGTTGGCATGAAGATTCGCGTTGCGCTCGTTTCCGCACTGCTCGCTCTTTCCGGCTGCGGAACGCTGGGCAAGGGCAGTGGCCCGGATATCTCCATCACCAACCCGCCCGCGTCGCCTCCTTCAGGGGCCAAAGTCGCGACGACGATCATCTCGGCCATGGCCGGCGGGCTCGTCGGCGGATCGATCGGCAGCGGCCTGAACAGCACCGAGAAGCGCAAGGCGCTCGAGGCGGAATACAAGGCGCTCGAATATACGGCGAGCGGCCAGAAGGTGACCTGGAAGAGCGACAGTTCGGCTCATTCCGGCGAAGTCGTCGCGGCCCAGCCCTACCGCGTCGGCTCGCAGGATTGCCGCCAGTACACCCATACGGTGTTTACCGGCACGGCCGGCCAGACCGCGCGGGGCACCGCATGCCGCAACGCCGACGGCAGCTGGACGCCGCTGACCTGAACATTGAGCCGGGGTCGGAATCCCGTCAAAGCGTCGCAGCACCCTCATGTTGTGAGAGCAGGGCTCTCGCTCTATTGGAAGAACCATGCTGTTCTGGGTCATAGCCGCAATCCTCACGCTAGGCGCAAGCCTGACGGTGCTGCTGCCGCTGACCAGTGGCGGCAAGGACGCTCCGACCAGCAGCGACCACGACCTCGAAGTTTATCGCGACCAACTGGCCGAGCTTGAGCGTGACGCCGCGCGCGGGCTGATCCAGCCGGCGGAAGCCGAGGAGGCGCGCGCCGAAATCGCCCGCCGCATCCTTCGCCTGGGAGATGTTGGTCAAGCCAATGTCGGTCAAGCCGATGCGCCTGGCACGCGGCAGCCGTCAAAGGCGGCAAGGCTGGTGGCAACGGCTGCGGTACTGGCGGTCCCTCTGCTCAGCTGGGGCCTTTACAGCCAGCTCGGCTCGCCGGATCTGCCGTCGCAGCCGCTTGCCGAACGGCTGGCCAAGAATCCGGCCGATAGTTCGGTCGACGAGTTGGTGGCGCGCGCCGAGGCCCATCTTGCCGCCAACCCTGGCGATGGACGCGGCTGGGACGTGCTCGCCCCGATCTATCTGCGCCTGCAGCGCTTTCCCGATGCCGTGACCGCCTATCGCAATGCCATCCGCCTCGATGGCGACACGGCTGCCCGCGAGGCCGGTCTCGGCGAAGCGCTCGCCAATGCGGCCGGCGGCATCGTTTCGGCCGATGCGCAATCCGCTTTCGAACAGGCGCTAAAACTCGACCCGGGAAACGCGAAAGCCTCGTTCTATTTGGCGATGGCGCTGGCCCAGGAAAGCCGCATACCCGAGGCAACCACGGCTTGGCAGAAAATGCTCGATACCCTGCCGCAGGATTCGCCATGGCGCGGAGCTGTCCAACGGGCACTGGCCGAGGCCGCCAACCGCAGCGTCGCGTCAGGAGAGCCCGCCAAAGGCCCCGACGCCGCAGCCGTCGATGCCGCCTCGTCGATGGCGCCGCAGGACAGGCAGGCCATGATCGAAACCATGGTCGCCGGCCTCGACGAAAAATTGCGGCAAAATCCGCGCGACGAGGAAGGATGGATGCGGCTCATTCGTTCCTATGTTGTGCTGGGCAAGGCTGACCAGGCGCGCGACGCGCTGCATCGCGGTATTGCCGTGTTTGGCGCCGACAGTGAGGAAGCGAAGAAATTCGCCGCCTTCGCCGCCTCGCTCGGCCTGACGGCGACGGAGTAGGACATGACGCGCAAGCAGAAGCGATTGTCGGTGATTGTCGGAGGTCTGGCCTTCCTCGGCGCCGCCACCGGGCTGACCTTCTATGCGTTGGGCCAGAAAGCGTCCTATTTCTATATGCCCGCCGATCTGACCACCGCCAGCTTGCAGCCGGGACAGCGCATCAGGCTCGGCGGCCTCGTCGAAAAGGGCACGGTCGTGCGCGGGCAGGGCGCGACGGTTGCGTTCTCGGTCACCGACACGCACAAATCGGTCAAGGTCAGCTATACCGGCATCCTGCCCGATCTGTTCCGCGAGGAGCAGGGCGTCATCACCGAAGGCAGCTTTGGCGCCGACGGCGTTTTCGTCGCCGACAGCGTGCTGGCCAAGCATGACGAGCGCTACATGCCCAAGGAAGTCGCTGACGGGCTGAAGGCCAAGGGCGTGTGGCAAGAGAGCAAGAGCCAGTAATGGTTGAGACCGGACACTTCGCGCTCGTCCTCGCCTTTGTGCTGTCGCTGGTGCAGACGCTGGTGCCGATCATCGGCGCTCGTACCGGCAACCAGAGGCTGATGGCTGTCGGCGGTCCCGTCACGGTCACCGGCTTCGCGCTCACGGCGCTATCGTTCGCAGCACTCGCCGGCGCCTATGCAAGTTCCGATTTCTCGGTGGCGAGTGTGTGGGAAAACTCGCATTCGCTGCAGCCGCTCATCTACAAGATCACCGGAACCTGGGGCAATCACGAAGGCTCGATGCTGCTCTGGGTGCTGATCCTGACCTTCTTCGGTGCGCTGGTCGCCGTCTTCGGCTCCAATTTGCCGGCGACGCTGCGCGCCAATGTGCTGGCCGTGCAGGGGGCTATCGGCGCCACCTTCTTCCTGTTCATCCTGGCGACATCCAATCCGTTCACCCGGCTCAATCCGGCGCCGATCGAGGGCCGCGATCTCAACCCGGTCCTGCAGGATCTTGGCCTCGCCATCCATCCGCCGCTGCTCTATCTCGGCTATGTCGGTTTCTCCATCTGCTTTTCCTTCTCGGTCGCCGCCCTCATCGAAGGCCGCATCGATGCCTCCTGGGCGCGCTGGGTGCGGCCGTGGACGCTGGTCGCCTGGATGTTCCTCACCGGCGGCATCGCGATGGGCTCCTACTGGGCCTACTACGAGCTCGGCTGGGGCGGCTTCTGGTTCTGGGATCCGGTCGAAAACGCCTCCTTTATGCCGTGGCTGGCCGGCACGGCTCTTCTGCATTCGGCGATCGTCATGGAGAAGCGTTCGGCGCTCAAGATCTGGACGCTGCTGCTTGCCATCCTCACCTTCTCGCTGTCGCTGCTCGGCACCTTCCTGGTGCGCTCCGGCGTGCTGACCTCGGTGCATGCTTTCGCCACCGATCCGACCCGCGGCATCTTCATCCTGTGCATTTTGACGCTGTTCATCGGCGGCTCGCTGGCCCTGTTTGCGCTGCGCGCCTCGCGGCTGACGGCCGGCGGCCTGTTCCACCCGATCTCGCGCGAAGGCGCGCTTGTCCTCAACAATCTGTTCCTGACCACGGCCACCGCCACCGTGCTGGTCGGCACGCTCTATCCGCTCGCGGTCGAGGCGCTTTCGGCCGGCAAGATCTCGGTCGGCGCGCCGTTCTTCAACCTGACATTCGGCCCGCTGATGGTGCCGCTGCTGGTCGTGGTTCCGTTCGGGCCGCTGCTAGCCTGGAAGCGCGGCGACCTCTATGCCGTCGCTCAGCGCCTGATGGCGGCTTTCGGCGCCGCTCTCCTGGCGATGCTGGTCACGGGGCTGTTCATCGACGGCGCGTCGGTGTTCGCCGCCCTTGGTGTCGGCCTCGCCTGCTGGCTGGTCTGCGGCGCGCTCACCGACCTCGCCGTCAAGTCCGGCTTTGGCAATGCGTCGCCCGCCATCATGCTGCGCCGTTTCGCCGGCCTGCCGCGTTCGGTGTTCGGCACTGCACTTGCCCATCTCGGCCTCGGGCTGACGACGCTCGGCATTGTCGGCACGCTGTGCTTCGGCACCGAAAGGATACTGTCGATGCATGCCGGCGAGAGCGTCGAACTCTCCGGCCACGCGCTGCGTTTCGACGGCCTCTTCCCGGCGCAGGGTCCGAACTACAGCGAGCAGCGCGGCCGCTTTTCCCTAATCGGCGCCGATGGCGGCGTTTCAGCCGAAATCACCTCGGCCAAGCGCTTCTTTCCGGTGCGGCAGACGACGACGACCGAATCCGGCATCGAGACGATCGGCTTCAGCCAGCTCTATCTGTCGCTGGGCGATGATGGCACCGATGGATCCGTCGTGGTGCGCCTGTGGTGGAAGCCGCTGGTGACGCTGATCTGGGGCGGAGCTCTGGTGATGATGGCGGGAGCCGCAATGTCGCTGCTCGACCGTCGCCTGCGGGTTGGCGCACCCTCGCGCCGCCGCAAGCAGGCAGCCTCCATGCCGTCGGCAGGCGCGCCGTGAGCACCAGGTTCTCGTTGGCCTCGCTCACCCTGCTTCTGGCGCTGCTGTTTGCCGGCGCGGCGCAAGCGGTGAAACCGGACGAGGTTCTCACCGATCCGGCGCTCGAGGCGAGGGCGCGGCTACTGTCGGAAGGCCTGCGCTGCATGGTCTGCCAGAACCAGTCCATCGACGAATCCGATGCAGACCTCGCCCGCGACCTGCGCATCCTGGTGCGCCAGCGCCTGGTTGCCGGCGATACCGACCAGCAGGTGATGGACTATATCGTGTCGCGCTACGGCGAGTTCGTGCTGTTGAAGCCGCGCTTCAGCCCGCGCAACGCCTTGCTTTGGGGCACGCCGGTGCTTCTGCTTCTAGTCGGCGGCATTTTCATTGTGCTGACCACACGCTCCCGCCGCTCGTTGGCAACCAAGGCGCTGAGCGCCGAGGAACAGGCGGCGCTGGACAAGATGCTGAGCGACTAGCTCGGCCATTCCTCCAAAGGCCAGTCCCGCGACGTGTGGATGGCGCGCAGGATAACAATGCTCTGACGGCCGGCGATCAGGCGCAATTCATAGGCAATGATGTAGGGCAGGCGGCCGATGGGCTTCTCATAAGTGCCTGTTACCCGGCCAGGTCGGCCCGTCGCCATATCACCAAGGCCCCGGCCCATTTCACGGATACGGTCCGCGAGGCGTCGGGCGGCGGCAGGATTGTCCTGAGCGATAAAGGCAACTTGCTGCGTGAGATCGTCCAGCGCTTCTCGCGACCAGGTGACGAACCGCTTCACGCCTTGCCTGCGCGCCTAGCTTTCGCTGCTTCGATCACCGCGTCGACCTCCGCCATGGCGTCGTCGTGGGGCACGACGCGGCCAGCCTCTGCGTCGGCCATGCCACGTTTTATGCCTTCGATGATATCCAGCTCGCGATCGACATAGGCTGAGACCGCCTCGGCGGCGAGGAACGATTTACTACGCCTGGTATCGGTAGCGATCTGCTCCAGCTTCAGCTTGGTCTCGGACGAGACTCGAATGGTCATGGTGGTGCTTGCTGTCATTGTGAAAGCCTTGTGCTGAGTTGTGTACAACATAGGGCAGCAGGCGAGCGCAACCAAGCGATTTGTGCGTCCGCCCAACATTACAAAACTTTCATGCTTCGGAAATGGCGCGGTAATGTGCGCCTCTCTATTTCTCTTGTCCGAGGATGCTCTGCCTGAGCCGCATCCAGTGAAAAGAGGATATGAGACCCATGACTATCGCCCCCAACCCATATTCCCGCACCCGCAAGCGCCTGTTGGCGGCCGCCGCTTCGCTGGCCATTGCCGGCGGCATCGGTTTCGGCGCCGTTGCCACTGGTACAGCTCCCGTTCTGGCCGATGCCGTGCGGGTCGAAGCGCCCCAGGTGCCGGGCTTTGCCGATGTCGTCGAGCGCGTTTCGCCGGCCGTGGTCAGCGTCAAGGTCAAGGCCAAGATCGAGCCTGCCGCTGATGACGGCTCCGACCAGTCCGACGATCCGGACGGCATGAACAACCTGCCCGACAATCCTCAGCTGCGCCAGTTCTTCAAGCAATTCCGGGGCTTTGGCGATCAGAACGGCCAGGGCGGCGGCAATCGTCGCTTCAGCCACCGCGACCATAACAACGACCAGCCGCGTCCGGTAGCGCAGGGTTCGGGCTTCTTCATCTCCGATGATGGTTATCTCGTCACCAACAACCATGTCGTCGAGGAAGGCTCCGCCTTCACAGTGGTAATGAATGACGGCAAGGAGCTTGACGCCAAGCTGATCGGCACCGATCCGCGCACCGATCTGGCGGTGCTCAAGGTCGATGGCGTCGGCAAGTTCACCTATGTCGATTTCGCCGACGATTCCAAGGTTCGCGTCGGCGACTGGGTGGTGGCCGTCGGCAATCCGTTCGGCCTCGGCGGCACCGTCACCGCCGGCATCGTCTCGGCCCGTGGCCGTGATATCGGCGCCGGTCCCTACGACGACTTCATCCAGATCGACGCTTCGGTCAACCGCGGCAATTCGGGCGGCCCGACCTTCAACCTTAACGGCCAGGTCGTCGGCATCAACACCGCGATCTTCTCGCCGTCGGGCGGAAGCGTCGGCATCGCCTTCGACATTCCGGCCTCGACCGCCAAGCAGGTGGTGCAGGATCTGATGAAGAGCGGCTCGGTGCAGCGTGGCTGGCTCGGCGTCGAAATCCAGCCGGTTACATCGGACATCGCCGAATCGCTGGGCCTGAAGTCGCAGAACGGGGCTCTGGTTTCGGGCGCCCAGGACGGTGGCCCCGGCAAGAAGGCCGGCATCACCGCCGGTGACGTGATCACCCAGGTCGAAGGCAAGGACGTCGCATCGCCGAAGGAACTGGCTCGTCTGATCGGCGCCTACCCACCCGGCAAGTCGGTCGACGTCACGGTGTGGCGCGACGGCAAGAGCCAGACCATCAAGGTCGATCTCGGCACGCTGCCGTCCACCGACAAGCAGGCCTCGGCCGACCCGCAGCAGCCCGCGGCACCGGCAAAGCCCGCCGCGCTGGCCGATCTCGGCCTCACCGTCACCAAGTCGGAAAACGGCAAGGGCCTGGTGGTGACCGATGTCGATCCAGACAGCGATGCCGCCGACCGCGGCATCCAGCCCGGCGATGTCATCACCTCGGTCAATTCGACGGAGGTGAACGGCACCGAAGACGTCGCCAAGGCGATGGCCGATGCGGTCAAGTCCGGCCGCAAGGCGGTGCTGATGCAGATCACCCGCGACGATTCAAACCGCTTCGTCGCGCTGCCAGTCGCCAAAGGCTGACATCACACAGTTTCCAGTGCGGCGGTTTCAACACCCCCGAGCCGCCGCACGGGAAGCAAGGGGCCGAACGCGTTAGTCAGTCATCGTGTTCTGCCCCCGGCGGCAGCGGGCCCCCATCGCCCGCTGCCGCTCTAACATCGAAGCATGTCGCCCAAAAGTGCACGGCGGTTTTGGCAAAACGACATGCTTGAACGAAAGCTTTTGCGCTCATGGCGGCCCCTCAATCTTCCGGCGAAATCGCGTATAACGGCTCTATGAAGATTCTCGTCATAGAAGACGATCGCGAGGCGGCCGACTATATGCAGAAGGCCTTTGCCGAGGCTGGGCACACCGCCCATGTCGCCGGCGACGGCGAAACCGGCTTTGCGCTGGCCGATGCCGGCGACTATGACGTGATGGTCGTCGACCGCATGATGCCACGCCGCGACGGGCTCTCCGTCATTGCCGGCCTGCGCTCGCGCGGCAACACCACGCCGGTGCTGATCCTGTCGGCGCTGGGCGAAGTCGATGACCGCGTCACCGGTCTGCGCGCCGGCGGGGACGACTATCTGACCAAGCCCTATGCCTTTTCCGAATTGCTCGCCCGCGTCGAGGTGCTGAACCGCCGCGCCAGCGCCAGGGAGGCCGAAACCGTCTACCGGGTCGGCGATCTCGAGCTTGACCGGCTGTCCCATTCGGTCAAGCGCGCGGCGCGCGAGATCACGCTGCAGCCGCGCGAATTCCGCCTGCTCGAATATCTGATGCGCCATGCCGGCCAGGTGGTGACGCGCACCATGCTGCTCGAAAATGTCTGGGACTATCATTTCGATCCGCAGACCAACGTGATCGACGTTCACGTCTCGCGCCTGCGTGGCAAGATCGAGAAGGGTTTCGACAAGCCGATCCTGCATACGGTTCGCGGCGCCGGCTATATGCTGAAGAGCGGCTAGAGCATGATCCCAAAAAGTAGGTACCGGTTTTTGGAGAAGATCATGCTCCGACAAAGGGGTAGTTCATGATGAGATTTCAGCCAAATCTCATCATGAGCTAGAACTCGATGGCCCTTTCCCTGCCGGCCATCATGAGGACGACGGCGGCGCGGCTTTCAGCGCTTTATTTCCTGCTTTTCGCGCTATGTGCCGTGTTGCTGGTCTTCTACATGACGTCGTTGTCGGCCCGCATGCTGACCGGCCAGACCCAGCAGACCATCAATGACGAGGTGCTCGGCCTCGCCCGTGCCTATCAGAGCGGCGGCCTGCCGCGGCTGGTGCGCGTCGTCGAGCAGCGCTCGCGCCAGCCCGGCGCCAACCTCTATCTCATTGCCGACGTCAACGGCCAGATCCTCACCGGCAACGTGCAGAGCCTGGCACCGGGGGTGCTCGAGACCGATGGCTGGACGACCGAACCCTTCTCCTATCGCCGTTTCGGCGAAGGTGAGCTCGAACGGCAGCGCAACCAGGCTTCTGACCCGAATGGCGCGCAGCCCGGCGAGACCGAAATTCAGCCCGAGGGCGAGAAGGGCCACAACGCCATCGCGCTGGTGCTGCGGCTGCCCAACCAGATGATCATGCTGGTCGGCCGCGATCTCGGCGAGCCCGAGCGCTTCCGCGCCGTCGTCCGCCGCGCCCTGATGCTGGCGCTGGGCATGATGGGCCTGGGCGGGCTGCTGATCTGGTTCCTTGTCGGCCGCGCCGCGCTGAAGCGCATCGACAGCGTCTCGGAGGCAAGCCGCCGCATCATGGGCGGCGATCTCACGGGACGGCTGCCGGTGACCGGCGCCGGCGATGAGTTCGACCGCCTGTCGGAAAACCTCAACACCATGCTGGCCAGGATAGCGACGCTCAACGAAGGGCTGAAGCAGGTCTCCGACAACATCGCCCATGATTTGAAGACGCCGCTGACCAGACTGCGCAACCGCGCTGAGGCGACACTTTCGGGCAAGCACAAGACCACCGACTACCGGCAGGCGCTGGAAGGCACCATCGCCGAATCCGACCAGCTGATAAAAACCTTCAACGCCATCCTGATGATCTCCAGGCTGGAGGCCGGCTATTCCTCGGAGAGCACCAGCAAGGTCGATCTCGCCGCCGCGGTGCATGACGTTGTCGAGCTTTATGAGCCGGTGGCGGAGGAGGCTGGCGTGGTGCTCGAAACTGCCGCGGACGGGAATTTTTCCGTCAATGGCAACCGCGAGCTGATCGGCCAGGCGCTGTCGAACATCGTCGACAACGCCATCAAATACTCGACCGATGCGACGGAAAAGCCTGCTGTGCGCGTAGCCCTGCAGCGCGTCGGTCACGAAATCCGCCTTTCTGTTGCCGACAACGGCCATGGCATCCGTGATGACGCCGACCGCGCCAGGGCGACCGAGCGCTTCGTGCGGCTGGAAAAGAGCCGCTCGCAGCCGGGATCCGGTCTTGGCCTCAGCCTCGCCAAGGCGATCATGACTTTTCACAATGGCCGGCTTGAACTTCTGCCTGCCAATCCCGGATTGTCCGTTATCATGAGCTTCCCGGCGCGGGAGGACCATTGATGGCGGTGAGGATGGCTGCGAAACGGATCGAGACCGAATGGCGCCTGCAACTGGCGGCGCAGCTCGCGCCGCTGGATGAGACCCGCGCCCGGCGTGAACTGTCGGAGATCGCTGGCGATGCCAAGGACGAGAACCTGCCGCGGCTGGCGAAATTCCTAGGAGGCAAGGGCGCGGCCCAGGAGTTTCTCGCTGCCGTCTTCGATCTCTCGCCTTTCCTCCGCGATGTCGCGCGCCGCCGGCCGCAAATCCTCGACGCGCTGTTCGATGGCAGTGTCGAGGCTCGGCTGCTCGCCATCGCCGAAGCGATCGGCAAGGCCGCCTTTTCCGAGACCGTTTCCGAATCCAGCCTGATGATGGAACTCAGGCAGTGGAAGGGTGAAGCTCACTTCCTGATCGCACTTGCAGACCTCTCTGGCGAGGCCGATGCCGCGCTGACGGTAAGGCGCCTCAGCAATCTCGCCGATGCCTGCACCTGCGCGGCGGTCGACTTCCTGCTGCGCGAGGCGCACAGCCAAGGCAAGGTCAAATTGCCCGATCCCGAAAATCCGTCACGGCAATCCGGCTGGATCGTGCTCGGCATGGGCAAGCTTGGCGCGCATGAACTGAATTTCTCCTCCGACATCGACCTCGTCGTCTTCTTCGATCCGGATGCGCCGGCGATCGTCGATCCGCTCGACGCCACAGAGCTGTTTGCGCGCCTGACCCGCAGGCTGGTCCGCATCCTGCAGGACCGCACCGGGCACGGCTATGTCTTCCGCACCGATTTGAGGCTTCGTCCCGATCCAGGCTCGACGCCGCTGGCGATCCCGGTCGAGGCAGCACTTCGCTACTATGAGGCGCGCGGCCAGAACTGGGAGCGCGCCGCCATGATCAAGGCGCGTCCCGTGGCCGGCGATCTCGATGCCGGGGACGCGTTCCTGCGAGAATTGCAGCCCTATGTCTGGCGCAAATACATGGACTATGCGGCGATCGCCGACGTTCATTCGATCAAGCGCCAGATCCATGCCCACAAGGGTCATGGCGAGATCGCGGTCAAAGGACACAACGTCAAGCTCGGCCGCGGCGGCATTCGCGAAATCGAGTTCTTCGTCCAGACCCAGCAACTGATCGCCGGCGGCCGTTTTCCGGAGCTGCGCGGCCGCGAGACGGTGCCGATGCTGGGTGCGCTGGCGGCGCGCAACTGGATCACCGCCGATGCACGCGACGCGCTCACGCAGCAATATTGGTTTCTGCGCCGCGTCGAACACGCCATCCAGATGGTCGCCGACGAGCAGACGCATATTCTGCCGGACGATTACGAGGGGCTCGACCGCATCGCCCATATGCTGGGCTTTGCCGATGCCGCCAGATTTGCCGAAACCTTTCGCGCGGCTTTGCATGAGGTCGAGCGCCATTACGCCGCGCTGTTCGAGACCGCGCCTGAATTGTCGGCCGGCGTCGGCAATCTGGTCTTCACAGGCGATGTCGACGATCCCGACACGCTGCAGACCTTGCACGGCCTTGGCTTCCAGCGGCCAAGCGACATCTGCCGCGTGATTCGAGGCTGGCATTTCGGCCGCTACCGCGCCACCCAGTCGGCGGAAGCGCGCGAGCGGCTGACCGAACTGACGCCGGCGCTGCTCAAAGCCTTCGGCCAGACGCGCCGGGCCGACGAGGCGCTGGTTCGCTTCGACGAATTCCTCGCCGGCCTGCCCGCCGGCATCCAGCTGTTTTCGCTGCTGCAGTCGAATCCCGCCCTGCTGAAGCTTATGGCGACGATCATGGGCGCCGCGCCTCGGCTGGCGGCAATCATCACAAGGCGCCCGCATGTCTTCGACGGTCTGCTCGACCCGGCGCTGCTCGCCGAACTGCCCAACCGAGCCTATCTCTCAGCGCGGTTGGCCGCTTTCATCGAAGGCGACCGGGCTTATGAGGACGTGCTCGACCGTTTGCGCATCTTTGCCTCCGAGCAGAAATTCCTGATCGGTGTCAGGCTGCTCGCCGGCTCGATCGACCCGGCGCGCGCCGGCCGCGCCTTTTCCGATCTCGCCGACCTCACCATCGACGCCGCATTGCAGGCGGTGACCACCGAATTCGCGCTGCGTCATGGCCGCATCGCCGGCGGCACCGTGTCGCTGCTCGGCATGGGCAAACTCGGCAGCCGCGAGCTCACCGCCGGCTCCGATGTCGACCTCATTCTGCTCTACGACCACGACGCGAATGCCGACGAGTCCGACGGCGACAAGCCGCTCGCACCATCGCACTACTATACCAGGATGACGCAGCGGCTGATCGCGGCTGTCTCGGCGCCGACCGCCGAAGGCGTTCTCTACGAGCTCGATTTGCGCTTGCGGCCATCCGGCAACAAGGGGCCGGTGGCCACCCACATCGATGCCTTCAAGAAATACCAGCGCCAGGAGGCCTGGACCTGGGAGCACATGGCGCTGGCCCGGGGGCGCGCCATCGGCGGCGACGCGGCCCTTTGCGCCGAGGTCGAGGCCGAGGTGGCGGCACTTCTGGCCTTGCCGCGCGACGCCGCCAAGGTGAGGGCGGAGGCATCCGAGATGCGCGCGCTGATCGAGAAGGAAAAATCGCCGCGCGATCTCTGGGACATCAAGCTCATCTCCGGCGGCCTCATCGACCTCGAATTCATCGCGCAGGTGGCGGTTATAACCGGGCAGGTCGAAGCCGGCCGCAGGGTGACCGCGACCGGCGAAATCCTGGCGCATCTGTCGCCGGATTTAGCCGAGGCCGACGTCAGGCAGCAGCTTTGCGAAGCCTACCAGCTCTATCTGGCGCTGACCCAGATGACGCGGGTTTGCCTCACCGGCGCATTCGAACGCGATGACGTTCCGCCGGGACTGTCGGATCTGCTTCTGGCGGTGACTGACCTGCCGGATTTCGGTGTGCTGGAAGCACACCTCAAGGAGACGTCGCAAAAGGTCAGAAAGGATTTCGACCTTTTGCTTCGTACGAAACGGTTGTGAGGGCGTGAAGCGCTGGCGGCTGTTTCGGATCGCATCGGGGGTGACGATGCAACAGGAGAATACCCATGAGAAAGACAACCGGACTTGCCCTTGCCTTCGTCGCGCTTGCCGGCGCCGTTGGCACCACCGCCTATGCCGAGAACAATGCCAGCGCCAGAATGCGCGAGGGCGCGATGATGCGCCTCGACAAGGCGATGAAGGATTCCAACGGCACCATCAGCTTCGACCAGTTTTCCGACGCCATGAACGCGCGGCTGAAGAAGCTGGTCGCCGACAATGGCGGCAAGCTGACCGTTGCCCAGCTCGCCGACGCGCTGGAAAAGGCGCGGTTCGAGGAAATGGCAAAGCGTATCGTCGCCCGCTACGACACCAAGGGCGACGGCACGCTGACCACGGACGACATCACCGGGCGTGAGAAGAAGGTGTTCGCCATGCTCGACCGCAACAATGACGGCAAGATCGAGCGCAACGAACTACCAAAGAACGGCCGCATGGGCCGCCACCACCAATGGGACGGCGGCGACGACAGCATGGAGTGAGTGGTGATTGTGGCTCCGGCGGCGAAGCCGCCGGAGTCCTTACATGACCGCGCCTACTCAGTCCTTGAACGCAGCGGAGAGCACCGCTGGCATTGGCGGGCCGTCAGGCCGCCGCCTTCACCGCCGGTTGCGCCTTCTTCACCGGGATGCGCACCGACACGATCGTGCCGACGCCTTCGGTCGAGCGGATTTTCAGCGCTCCTCCTTGCAACTCGGCCAGCGAGCGCGAGATGGCAAGGCCGAGGCCGGAACCGGCGTGGTTCTTCGAAAACTGGTTCTGCACCTGTTCGAAGGGGCGGCCAAGCTTGCTCAGTGCCTCCTTCGGAATGCCGCAGCCATTGTCCTCGATGGTCAGCACCAGCGCGCCTGACGTGTTGCGGGCGCGCACCGAGATATGGCCGCCCTGGCCGGTGAACTTCACCGCATTCGACAGCAGATTGATGGCGATCTGCTTGATCGCCCGGCGGTCGGCGAACAGCGTCATCGTATCAGCGATGCGGGTTTCGACCGTGATCGATTTCTCCGCCGCCTGCAGCGAGATCACCCGCACCGTCTCGCGGATCAGCGGGCAGAGATCGATTTCCTCGCGGTCCACCGAGAATTGGCCGGCTTCGATCTTCGACATATCGAGTATGTCGTTGATGACGCCGAGCAGATATTTGCCGCTGCCGTTGATGTCGTTGGCATATTCCTCGTAGCGCGGCGAACCGAGCGGCCCGAACAGGCCTTGTTCCATCAGTTCGGAGAACCCGATGATGGCGTTGAGCGGCGTGCGCAGCTCGTGCGACATGTTGGCTAGGAATTCGGATTTGGCCCGATTGGCGGCCTCGGCGCGCTCGGTTTCCTTCATATATTCGCGGTTGAGCTCGACCAGTTCCTTGGCGCGCTCTTCCTCGGCCCGGCGGGCGAGGCTGAGGTCGTGGATGGTCGCCATCAGCCGGCGCTCGCTGTCGACCAGCTTTTCCTGGTGCAGCTTGATCTGGGTGATGTCGGAGCCGACGGAGACCGTGCCGCCGTCCCGGGTCCTCAGTTCGTTGACCTGCAGCCAGCGGCCGTCGGAGAGCTGCCGCTCGAAGGTTGCGCCCCCTTGCGGCCCGTTGGTGTTGGCCAGCCGCCGTTCAGAGGCGAAGGCCAGCATGCGCTCTTCAAGCACGGCGCGCGCAGCGCCCGGCATGACGTCGCGGTCCGACAGGCCGTTGTCCTTCTGGTATTTGGAATTGCACATGATCAGGCGCTGGGCGGCATCCCACAGCACGAAGGATTCGTTGATGTTTTCGATCGCGGTCCGCAGGCGCAGGTCGGCCGCCTCCGAGCGCAGCGCCAGATGCCGCTGCTCGGTGACGTCGACGGCAATGCCGATCAGCTGGATCTCAGGCGCTTCCGGGTCGATCACCTGGGCCCTGGCGCGCATCCACACCCACTGGCCGTCGGCGTGACGCATCCGGAACACCTGGTCGATATGGTCGATCTCGCGCTCGACGATTTTGTTGGCCAGCTCGAACAGGTCGCCGTCCTCGGGGTGGATGATGTCGTCGACCTCGCCGAACGACAGCATCGAGTTGCAGGGCTCGTAGCCCAGCATGTCGTACATCGAGCGCGACCAGTACATCTTGCCGCGCACCATGTCCCAGTCCCACAGGCCGCAGCGACCGCGAACCAGCGCCATGTCGATGCGCTGATGGGCTTCGAGATAGATGCGGTCGGCTGTCTGGGCGCGCGATGCCTGGCCGAAATAGGCGTAGAGGATGATGATCAGCACGCCGGCTGTCAGCACAAACAGCGTGACGTTGAGCGAGACGGTCTTGCGCCAGTTGTCGAACGCCGCTTCCTGCGGCACCAGCACGGCCGCGGCGTTCTTGCGGTCCCGGGTCAGGCTCACCGCCGCGTACCAGTCCTGGCCGCCGATGCTGACATCCATGACCCCGGCGCGGTCGCCGAACATGAACAGCGGCTGGCCGTCCAGCACCAGGCTGTCCAGCGATCGCCCTTGCCAGCCGGTCGACAGCGGCGACACGGCAATGATCTTGAAGGCGCTGTCGGTGATCACAAGCACATGGCTTCTGCCCATGGCGCCCTGGCGGCTCGTGCTTTCCAGAAGATCAATTGCACCGCTGGATGCCGCGGTCGGGTCGGCCGAGATTGCGTTCGCCATCTGGCCGGCGGCGAGACCTAGCACCGCCTTGCCGTCGCGCTCGGCCTCGTCGCGCTCGTTCATCAGCGACAGCACGCGCAGTGCGGCGATGACGATCAGGAAGATGATGATGAGAGCCGGTATCGAACGGCGCAGAAGGGGTTCGGCAGCCAGGAGCCGCCGGTAGGCTGGTTCAGCGATGAGCCGCGTATTGCCGGCGAGGCCGTCGCCTCGCGCCTTGCGCCGCTCAAAAGCCGTCCCTTCGGGCGCGCCCCACGCGTCCGCCTTGGCCATAAATGGCACTCCCCGAATTTCCGTACGCTTGACGATCCGGCAACACCGCACATCCGAATCGTCTGTAAAGAATCAAAGGTGATTCGCCTTGTCCAGAGGCGCGGCCGAAAAACATTAAAAATTGATTGAAATAACGCAGGATCTTCCCTTCTCCCCCTGTGGGAGAAGGTGTCGCCGAAGGCGACGGATGAGGGGTGTTCCAGGGAACGCCGACGTTTCACTCCGCTGGAACACCCCTCATCCGTCTCGGCTTTAAAGCGCCGATCCACCTTCTCCCACAGGGGGAGAAGGGAAGAGGCGCTCAAGCCAGCGTTCGCTCCACAATGTCCCGCAAATCCGCCGACAGGTTCTCGGCACCGGCGATGGCCAGCAGCGCTTCCCTGGCCTTGGCTTGCCTGCCCGGCTCCAGCGAGCGCCACGAGCGCAGCGCTGTCGCCAGCCTGGCCGCCACTTGCGGATTGCGTTTTTCAACCTCGAGTACGGTCTGGGTAAAAAACCGGTACCCTTCGCCATCGGCGCGGTGGAAGCCGGTCTGGTTGGCGCTGGCGAATGTGCCGACCAGCGAGCGCACCCGGTTCGGATTGGCCATCGAGAAAGCTGCGTGACCAGTCAGCTCGCGTACCGTGTCGACTGTCCGGCGTCCCGGCACGCTGGCCTGGATCTGGAACCATTTGTCCATGACCAGCGGATCGGCGCCATAACGCGCCTCGAAATCGGCCAGCGCCTTGATCGCCTCCGGCGAACCGTCATGGCGGTGCGCAAGGACGGTCAGCGCTGCGGCGCGGTCGGTCATGTTGGTCGCGGTTTCGAAATGCCGGGCGGCGAGCGCAGCACCTTTCGGCAGCAGCGAGAGGTAGTCGAGCAGGATGTTGCGCAGCGCGCGGCGTCCCGCACTTGCCGCGTCGGGGCTGAACGGCCCGTCGCCGGCGAGGCGGCCGTATAGGTCGGTGAACGTTTGCTGATTGGCGCGCGCGATTGCCAGCGCCAACGCCTCGCGAGCGGCAAAGATGGCGTCGGGATCGATGTTCGTGCCGATGTCGCGGGCAATGTCGGCCTCGCCCGGAAGTGACAGCGCCAGCGCCCGGTAGGCAGGTTCCAGGGTCTCGTCGCCGGCGATCTTGCCGGCAAGTCCGGTCAGCCTGGCGGTGAAAGCCGGCTTCGCGCCGCCGAGGATCTGGCGGAAGGCCGCTATCAGCGCATCGGTGAGCAGCGTGTTGAACGCCTGCCAGCGCGCGAAGGCATCGCTGTCATGGCCGGCGAGGAAGAACTGGTCGTCGGCCTTCTGCTCGACCGAAAGTGTGATCGGCGCCGAAAAGCCGCGATTGAGCGACACCGCCGGCCGCTCGGCGACGCCTGAGAAGCGCACCATATGTCGGCGCTTGCGGATATGGATGACACCGTCTTCGACGGTGGCGCCTTCGACGCCGCCATAGGCGACCGGTTCGCCGCCGGCGCCGACCAAGCCGAAGGCGAGCGGAATGTGCATCAGGCGCTTGCGGCTCTCCGACGGTGTCGGCGGCACCGACTGCTCGATCTCGAGGGTAAACTCGCGCGTCGCCGGATTGTGCGTCGAACTGACGGTCAGGTTCGGGGTGCCCGCCTGGTGATACCAGAGCGCGAACTGAGACAGGTCGCGCCCGGAGGCGTCCTCGAACACCTTCAGGAAGTCCTCGATCGTCGCGGCCTCGCCATCATGGCGCTCGAAATAGAGGTCCATGCCGGCGCGGAAAGCCTCGGCCCCGAGAATCGTGCGGATCATGCGCACGACTTCCGAGCCTTTTTCGTAGACCGTCGCCGTGTAGAAATTGTTGATCTCGCGGTAGCGGCGCGGCCGTACCGGATGCGCCAGCGGTCCCTGGTCCTCGGGGAACTGGTGCGCCCTGAGCGTGCGCACTTCGGCGATGCGCTTGACCGCACGCGAGCGCTGGTCGGCGGAGAATTCATGGTCGCGAAAGACCGTCAGCCCTTCCTTAAGGCAGAGCTGGAACCAGTCGCGGCAGGTGATCCTGTTGCCGGTCCAGTTGTGGAAATACTCATGCGCGATGATCGCCTCGATATTGGCGAAATCGGCATCGGTGGCGGTTTCCCGGTCGGCCAGCACATACTTGTCGTTGAACATATTGAGGCCCTTGTTCTCCATGGCCCCCATGTTGAAGTCGGAAACGGCGACGATGTTGAAGACGTCGAGGTCGTATTCGCGGCCGAAGGCCTGCTCGTCCCATTGCATCGAGCGCTTCAGCGCGTCCATGGCGTAGCCGGCAAGCCCCTCCTTGCCTGGCTCGACATAGATGCCGAGTTCGACCTCGCGCCCGGACATGGTGACGAAACTGTCCGCAACCTTGCCGAGATTGCCGGCCACGAGCGCAAACAGATAGGACGGCTTGGGGAAGGGGTCGTCCCAGACTGCAAAGTGCCAGCCGTCGGCAAGCGCGCCGCTTTCGACCGGATTGCCGTTGGAAAGCAACAGCGGCGCTTCGTCCAACCTTGCCTCGATACGCACGGTATAGACCGACAGGATGTCGGGGCGGTCGAGGAAATAGGTGATGCGGCGAAAGCCCTCGGCCTCGCATTGCGTGCAATAGACATTGCTGGAGCGGTAGAGGCCCATCAGCGCCTCATTGCTGGCCGGCGCGATCTCGGTCTCGAGCAGCAGCTGGAAACGGGGCGGCGGCCTCAAAATGGTCAGCTGGTCCGGCGTGGCGAGATACTCGGCCGGGGCAAGCTCGCGACCGTCGATGGCAATGCGCTTGAGCACCAGGCCGTCGCCGTCCAGCACCAGCGACGTCCAGGCGGCGGCGCCATCGCGGCGTTCGATCGTCAGCACTGCGGTGACACGCGTTGCGTCTGGCGAAAGGCGGAAGGTGAGGCCGGTTTGCAGGATGGAAAAGTCGTTGGGGCGGTAGTCTTCGAGCTTGAAGACCTGGCCGGTATCGGTTCGCATTCCCTTGGGTTTCCCTGTCGCTATCGGAGCCGCTGACGTGTCCTGGCCCATTAATCTAAAGTTGCGCGCTCTTTACACGAAACGGCCACTCGACAAAACTGCGCCAATGCCTATTTCGGGGCGTTCCCCTTCCGCCATCATCGTGAGGCCTTGATGACCGTCGTCACACCGAAATTCGGCATGGGTGCCTCTGTGCTGCGTCCTACGATACATATCTGGGCAACGATTCGGGAAGCGGCGGAGGCGTGACTTTAGGGCCGAGAGACGAGGCGGCAGGGAAACTGTCCGATCATCCAGGGCGTGTTCTCACCGGGATCATGCTCAAGGTCATGTCGGTGGCGGTCTTTGTCGGCATGCAAACCTGCATCAAGGCCGCCGGCACTTTGCCGGCCGGCCAGATCGTCTTCTTCCGCTCCTTCTTCGCCATCTTCCCGATCATCGCCTTCCTGGCCTTCAAGAGAAAACTGGGCACGGCGTTCGCCACCAAACGCCCGCTGAACCACATTGCGCGCGGTGTCGTCGGCGTTTGCGCCATGGGGCTCGGCTTCTTTGCGCTGACCCGGCTGCCGCTGCCTGAGGCGATCACGCTGAACTATGCCCAGCCTTTGCTGGTGGTGGTGTTCTCCTCGCTATTCCTCGGCGAAGCCATTCGCGTCTATCGCTGGAGCGCGGTTGCGGTCGGTCTGGTCGGCGTGCTGATCATCTCCTGGCCGGAGCTGACGCTGCTCACGTCGGGCGTCGCGCTCGGCGACCAGGAGGTGCTGGGCGTCATCGCTGCTCTTGTTTCTGCAGCAATCTCCGCCAATGCCATCCTGCTCGTGCGCAATCTTGTCCAGACTGAACGAACAGCGACCATCGTGTTGTGGTTCTCGGCGACGGCGAGTGTCATGGCGCTGCTTACGCTGCCCTTCGGCTGGCAGGCGCTGACACCGCCGCAGGCCGGTCTGCTGGTCGCAGCGGGCTTCTGTGGCGGGCTGGCGCAGATTTTGATGACGGCGGCGTACCGCCATGCCGAAGCTTCGGTGGTGGCGCCGTTCGAATACACCTCGATGATCCTCGGCGTCGTCGTCGGCTATTTCGCCTTTGGCGATATCGCCACCATCAACACGCTCGCCGGCGGTGTGATCGTCGTTGCCGCCGGCATCTTCATCATCTGGCGCGAGCGCCAACTCGGCCTGGAACGCACCCGAACGCGCAAGGCAGCGCCACCACAGGGGTGAGGAGGTCCGCGGGGTTGGCTCAGTTAGCTTCCGCACGTTCCTTCGCCAGCCGCACCAGCACCGCTCGCGTCTGCTCGTCGGCCGGGAAGAAAGACTCGATCGCCAGTTCCGACAGCGTCACGTCAAGCGGCGTGCCGAAGACGGTGATGGTGCTGATGAAGGACAGCACCTGGTCGCCATGCGCCAGCCGCAGCGGATGGACGATGCCGTTGGGCTCGACCGGCACCGGCCGCGCACCCTTGAGCCCGGACGGATAGGTTCGCAATTCGCGCTCCAGCTCGACCAGGACGGGATCGCCGGCGGCATCGTTCTGGTGTTTCAGCCGCTCCAGCAGATGCGCCCGCCATTCCGCGAGATTGACGATGCGCGGTGCGATGCCGTTCGGGTGCAGGCTGAGGCGCAGCACATTGACCGGCGGCTGGAGCAGCGACGGCTCGGCAACATCGGCCAGAAACGGGCCGATGGCGGCATTGGCGGAAATCAGGTTCCAGTACCGGTCGACGGCGAGGGCGGGGAACGGCTCATGCCCTTTGAGCACGCTCTCGACCGCGGCAAGCGCCGGCGCCAGCGTCGTATCTGTGAGTGGCCGCTCGCTGAAGCTCGGGGCAAAGCCGGCAGCCAGCAACAGCTGATTACGCTGCCGCAGCGGAATCTCAAGCTGCTCGGCCAGATGCAGCACCATCTCGCGCGATGGCGCGGCGCGGCCGCTTTCGACGAAGGAGAGATGACGCTGGGAAATCTCAGCCTCCATTGCGAGATCAAGCTGGCTCATGCGCCGGCGCGTGCGCCATTCGCGGATCAGGCTGCCGGCGGAGGTTTGGACTGTTGTCATGGGAGGATGAGTAGGCCGGGGCGGGCGGTATTTCAATTACCTGGGAGGTCATTGGCGCGGTTCTCCCTTCTCCCCCTGTGGGAGAAGGTGGCCGAGCGAAGCTCGGTCGGATGAGGGGTGTTCCAGGGAACGCCAACGTCTCACTCCGCTGGAACACCCCTCATCCGTCTCGGCGCTGCGCGCCGATCCACCTTCCCCCACAAGGGTGGAAGGAAGAGGCGCGCCTCACCCCACCTCCCGCAACTTCGCCTTGACCTCGAGAAAATCCCGCCACGCCAGTTTCTTGTGCGCCGGCGTCCGCAAAAGATAGGCCGGGTGGAGCGTCGGCATGGCCGGAATGGCAGTGCCCGACACCGTCGTGTGCACCTGCCAATTGCCGCGCAGGCGCAGAATGCCCTCGGTCGTGTTGAGCAGGGTTTTGGCCGAAGGGCCGCCGAGATTGACCAGCACCTTCGGATTGACCAGCTCGATCTGCCGCTCGATGAAGGGGCGGCAGATTTCGGTCTCGTGCGGCGTCGGCGTTCGGTTGCCGGGTGGCCGCCAGGGAATGACGTTGGCGATATAGACCGAAGTCCGGTCAAGCCCGATCGCAGCCAGCATGCGGTCGAGCAGCCGGCCCGAGCGGCCGACGAAGGGCAGGCCCTCAATATCCTCGTCGCGGCCGGGCGCCTCGCCGACCAACATCACCAAACCTTCCGGATTGCCGTCGGCAAAGACCAGGTTCTTGGCGGTGAATTTGAGGTTGCAGCCATCGAACGACGCCATGTGCTGGCGCAGTTCGTCGAGCGTCGAGGCACTTGCCGCCATTTGCCGGGCCAGGGCCGCCTGTGCCTCGTCGGGCACCGTCGCCATGGCCGGAACGGAACGCGCCGGCGCGTCCGGCACCCGGCTTGCGTCCAGCCCGGGGCTGGCGGCGGCTTGTTCCGGAAACTTGTTTTCGCGAGGCGGCGCGGCAGGCGCCGTTGTGCGCTCGGGGCGCTTCGGTGCTGCCCCGGCAAACCGGTTCACCGGCGCGTCCTCCAACGCTTCGTCGACACCGGCAGAGGCGTAGAAGGCGAGCAACTCGGCCAGGTCGGATCGGTTGTTGGGGGAGGCGGCAGTCATGCCGGGCACATTCGTCCGCCGAGAGACGATTTGCAAGGTTGGGCGGTTAGTAATCTCCCCCTCAAGGAGGGAGATTACGCGCTCGTCGGCTTTCGCCAATCACGAAGGGCATTTTGTGGCGATTTTCACGGCGTCTGCCGCTTACCCCGTCGGTATCCGCGGATCCTGCACCAGATAGAACGTCCAGCGCGGCGTGTAGTCGGTGATCAGAAACTCGAAGCGTCCCCTCTTCAGCGGGTCGATCTGTCCACTCTTGAACAAGAGCCGGTCATAGGGTTCGAAATCGCGGTCGAAATCGGCGTACGCGCTCGACAGGATGTTGTCGGGCGTCTTGTTGCGCTGGTCGAAGGACAGGCCGTCGCCGAACACGCTCGGCTGGTTGAGTATCTCCTGCAGCTCGAACTGGAATTCAACCCAGGCCTGGCCGCTGTTGTTGAGCACCTCGACACGCATGTACAGGATGCCGTTGGCGAATTCGCCGTTGGTGCTGAACGGCTGGATCGGTTTGGTGGTGCGGATGGTGAGCGTCACCGGCGTCGACGAATTCAGCTCCTCGGAGATGACCAACGGATCTTCCTTGGTGCCGGTGCCCGAGGCGCCGGTGATGTGGAAACCGCCAAGCTCGTCGGAAAAGGAATAGGCGCCGGTCGCCCACACCTTTACCGGCTCGGCCTGAGCGCGAACCGGCGTAAGCATTGAAAGGGCGAGAAGGATCGCTCGGCAGGTCCGGCCGGGCGGAAGGGGGAAGCGCGTCAATGAATAGCCGGACGGCGTGCGCATGGAAATAAGTATGGCCGATAAGAGAGCCGTCGAACAATTAAAATATGGGACGCTGAGCGCGGTCGCGCGCAAAACGCTTGCGGCAGAGTTGTCATCCGCGACTTTTTGTCGAAATCGGCATTGTCACGTCAGCGCCGGTTTCCTGTCGCGGATTGATGCGCTATGCAGCGCAGGAGCCAGCAAAATGCCCGGAAACGGTCGGCCAGTGCGGAGGGGTTGATGAGCGAGATCGAGCGCGAGAGCATGGAATTCGACGTGGTCATCGTCGGGGCCGGCCCGGCGGGCCTTGCCGCAGCGATCCGTCTCAAGCAGGTCAATCCCGAGCTTTCCGTCGTGGTGTTGGAAAAGGGCGGCGAGGTTGGTGCCCACATTCTGTCAGGCGCCGTCGTCGATCCCATAGGCATCGACCGCCTGTTGCCGGGCTGGCGCGAGGAAGATGGCCACCCCTTCAAGACGCCGGTTACGGTCGACGATTTCCTGGTGCTCGGCCCCGCCGGCTCGTTCCGTCTGCCCAATATCCTGATGCCGCCGCTGATGAACAATCACGGCAACTACATCGTCTCGCTCGGCAATGTCTGCCGCTGGCTGGCAACCAAGGCTGAAGCGCTAGGCGTCGAAATCTATCCGGGCTTTGCTGCCGCCAGCCTCGTCTACAACGATGCCGGCGCGGTCACGGGCGTCATCACCGGCGACATGGGCGTCGAAAAAGACGGCACACATGGCCCGGGCTTTGCGCCGGGCATGGCGCTGATGGGCAAATACGTGCTGATCGGCGAGGGCGCGCGCGGTTCGCTGTCCAAGCAGCTGATCGCAAAATACAAACTGTCCGACGGCCGTGAGCCCGGCAAGTACGGCATCGGCCTCAAGGAGCTGTGGCAGGTCAAGCCCGAGAACCACCGGCCGGGCCTGGTGCAGCACTCCTTCGGCTGGCCGCTCGACCTGAAGACAGGCGGCGGCTCCTTCCTCTACCACCTCGAGGACAACCAGGTCGCGGTCGGCTTCGTCCTGCACCTCAACTACAAGAACCCCTGGCTGTCGCCCTTCGAGGAATTCCAACGGTTCAAGACGCATCCGGCGATATCGCGCACCTTCGAGGGCGCCAAGCGCATCGGCTATGGCGCGCGCGCCATTACCGAAGGCGGCTGGCAGTCGGTGCCGAAACTCTCCTTCCCCGGCGGCGTGCTGATGGGGTGTGCGGCGGGCTTCGTCAACGTGCCGCGCATTAAGGGTTCGCACAATGCGGTGCTGTCCGGCATGCTGGCGGCCGAGCATGTCGCGCAAGCGATCGGCGCCGGCCGTGCCAATGACGAGCTGTCTTCTTATGAGGACGCCTGGCGCGCGACCGATATCGGCAAGGATTTGAAGAAGGTCCGCAACGTCAAGCCGCTCTGGTCGCGCTTCGGCACCATCATCGGCGTCGGCCTCGGCGGTCTCGACATGTGGCTGAACACGCTGTTCGGCTTCTCGCCCTTCGGCACGCTGAAACATGGCAAGGCCGACTATGCCACGCTTGAGCCTGCGGCCAAGCACAAGAAGATCGCCTATCCCAAAGCGGACGGCGTGCTGACCTTCGACCGCCTGTCCTCGGTGTTCCTGTCCAACACCAATCACGAGGAAAACGAGCCGGTGCATCTCATCGTCGGCGACATGGAGTTGCAGAAGCGTTCCGAGCATGATGTCTTTGCCGGGCCTTCGACCCGCTATTGCCCGGCCGGTGTTTACGAATGGGTCGACAAGGACGGCAACGCCGCCGCCGATCCGTCTGACAAGGATGTGCGTTTCGTCATCAACGCGCAGAACTGCGTGCACTGCAAGACCTGCGACATCAAGGATCCCAACCAGAACATCAACTGGGTGCCGCCACAAGGCGGCGAAGGCCCGGTCTATCAGGGCATGTGAGCCTCACCGACCGGGGCCGTCTCAACCAGCAAAAATGGCGGCGATGGCCGGGTTTACCAAGGCATGTAAGGCGCTCGGCGCCAAAGATTGTTGAAACCGTCGTCTGCTTGTGGTCTCATTGCCGCGTCCATGGGGAAAATGGCATGCGCGTGTTGGTCTTGTTTTGCGTCGCCGTCATAAGCGCGGCCTGCGGCGTCGTCGGGACGGCGTCGGCGGGGGTGAAAACCGTCGTCAAGACGCGAACCTATGACATCACCGGCACGACAGGTGCCGGTCTGGTTATCGCCATGAACCGCAGGGGCCCCAAGCACGGTTTCATGACCCACGCCATCGCGCAGACAAGCTACACCGCCGACTGGAGCCTGGACGTGGGTCAGGTCAACGGCGTCTGCCGCCTGCGCCAGGCCAATGGAACGCTCAACATCGCCTACACCTACCCGCGCGTCGCCTCGGCCGTCACGCCGGCGCTGCGCAAACGCTGGAACCGGTTTTTCACAGGCGTTCTCGCTCATGAAGGAACCCATGGCCGTATCGCCGGGCAGATGATGCAGGCTGCCGAGCGGTCGGTTCGCGGCCTGAAATTTGCCAACGATCCGCAATGCAACAAAACGCGCGTCGAAGCCACGCGGCGCTTGCAAGCCACTTCCAAGCTCTATGAGGCAAAACAGATCGCGTTCGACGCGCGCGAGCACAGTGAAGGCGGCCATGTCGAGCGCATCATCGAGGCCTTGGTAGGCTTGTGAAACCGTAAGCCCCGTGGCGTACGATCTAGCCGCCCATGCTGGGCTGGATCAGCGACACAGTCGCGGTAGAATCCTCGTCGACCGGCTTGGTCTCGTCGCGCATCAATGAAAATTCCACCATCACCGGCAGATGGTCGGAGCCGGTCTCTTCCATCTGCGTCGACGACAGGATGGTCACCCCGCCCTTCGAAAACACCTGGTCGATCGGCAGGCCCGCATAGCGCCGCAGGAAATCGGGCAGGGTCCGGTGGATCCAGGTCGGTCCGGCCGACGGCATCACGGTCAGTCCGCCGAGCGAGGCAACGCGCCGTACCGCGGCGCTCCACGGCACGGCGTTGCAGTCGCCGGCCATGATCGCCGTCTCGCCGAGCGAGGTGAGCGTCTCGGTCAACTCGCCGATCTGCCAGTATTGTTCCTTCGGCCACGGCCAGCTCAAATGGATCGCCGCGACATCGACCGGAGTGCCGCCGAAATCGACGGTGGCGGCCGCCATCGCGCCGCGCGGTTCGCAATGCGGCTCGGTGCCGGCCGCAAAAGGTCGCCGGGACAAAAGCGCCACGCCCCACACGCCGTCGGGATGGGCGCACAGGATGCGATAGGGATAGGCGTTCTGGATATAGCCGAGTTCGGTCGCCCACATGGCCGATACTTCGTCGAGCGTGATCACGTCTGGGTTGGTCCTGGCGATCAGCGAAAGAACCTTCTTGGGTGTCGGATTGTTGAAACGCAGGTTCAGCTGCAGCAGCCGGTAGACCGGTTCGTTGCCGGGCGCGGCGTCATTGGCGGCCTGCACCGGCCACAGGCGCGGCAAGGTGCTCAACGTGCTGGCGAAGGCGGCCACGGCCAGCAGCAGGCCCACGCCCGCCTGCAGGCGAAACGAGGTGGCGAGCAGCGGCAGCGCAATCAGCCCCATCAGCACGGCAAAATGGATGCGGAAATGGGCGAAGGAATCGAAGGCCGGATGCAGTGCGCCAAAGAACCCGGCTACAAGCACGGCCGAGAGGCCGAGCATTGCCAGGAACGCCATTGAAGCCATCATCTTTCGCACGCGTGCCATCAGACCGGGTTTTGCCCATAGACCGGGTAATACATTGCCGAGGTATCAGGCCTTTATCGGCTGAAATGCGGCCCAATCAAGATGACGAAACGCCTCGCGGCAAACATTTACGGCAAGCCGGTCTACTGAAAGGCCGTCTCCGAAAAGCTTCTCAGCTTGCGCGAATGCAACCGTTCCATCGGCATTTCCGCCAGCTTCTCCATCGCCTTGATGCCGATGGTCAGATGCTGCGCCACTTGCCGCTTGTAGAATTCGGTCGCCATGCCGGGCAGCTTCAACTCGCCATGCAGCGGCTTGTCGGAGACGCAAAGCAGCGTGCCGTAGGGCACGCGGAAGCGGAAGCCATTGGCGGCGATCGTGGCCGATTCCATATCGAGCGCGATGGCGCGCGACTGCGACAGCCGCTGCACCGGTCCGCGCTGGTCGCGCAGTTCCCAGTTGCGGTTGTCGATGGTGGCGACGGTGCCGGTGCGCATGATGCGCTTGAGATCGTAGCCGGAAAGTCCGGTGACTTCGGCGACCGCCTCCTGCAGCGCCACTTGGATCTCGGCCAGCGGCGGTATCGGCACCCACACCGGCAGGTCATCGTCCAGCACATGGTCTTCCCGGACATAGGCATGCGCCAGCACATAGTCGCCCAGCGCCTGAGTGTTGCGCAGGCCGGCGCAATGGCCGAGCATCAGCCATGCATGTGGCCGCAGCACCGCGACATGGTCGGTGATCGTCTTGGCGTTGGACGGGCCGACGCCGATGTTGACCATGGTGATGCCGCCATGGTTCGGCTTCTTCAGATGATAGGCTGGCATCTGAGGCAGGCGCGGCGCCGCCACGCCTTCGCTGGGTGCGTTTTGCCCTGCCTTGGTGATGACATTGCCCGGTTCGACGAATTCGGTATAGCCGTGGCCGCCTTCAGCCATCTGGGCCCGCGCGCGGGCGACGAACTCGTCGATGTAGAACTGGTAGTTGGTGAACAGCACGAAGTTCTGGAAATGCTGCGGGCTGGTCGCCGTGTAGTGCGTCATGCGGTGCAGCGAATAGTCGATGCGCTGCGCCGTGAACGGCGCCAGCGGCCTTGGTTCGCCGAACGCGACCTCGAAGGTGCCGTTGGCGATCTGGTCGTCGGTGCCGTCAAGATCCGGCACGTCGAACAGGTCGCGGATCGGCCGTTTGATGCGGTCGGCGGCGGCGCCATCGACATGGGTTCCTTCAAGGAACGCGAAATGCAGCGGGATCGGCGTGGTCGATTCCGAAACCGTTACCGGCACGCCGTGATTGCGCATGATCAGGCGAAGCTGCTCTACGAGATAGCGTTCGAACAGCACCGGCTGGGTGATGGTGGTCGAGAAATGCCCGGGGGTCGGCATGTGGCCGTAGGCCTGGCGCGAGTCGATCTGGGTGAACGAATTGGTGGTGACGCCGATCTCCGGGTAGAAGGCGCGGTAGCGCTTGCTTTCGTCGCCGCCGGCGGCAAGCGTGGCAAAGGAGTCGCGCAGAAACTTGGTGTTGCGGTCGTAGAGCACCTGCAAGGCGGCCACGGCCTTTTTGGCGTCGTCGAAGCTCTGCTTGCCGAAAGGCTCCGGCATGACGACCGATTCGATAGCTTGTGGGTAGATTCGCTTTTCCATGGCTCAATATAGAGACTTGAGGCCGCACTTGGGAGGGGAGGGTGGCCGCCAAGTGGTCGATTTATTCGTCCACGCCCAAGGTGTGCTGAGATTCAGGTAAGGCTGAGCCGGAGTCGAGGACGGGCGCGAAGCGACCAAACTGGTTGGCTTCGAGAACCGGAGCGGAGCGTACTCGAAGCATGTGAGCACCAAGGCCGCCACTTGCAGGCCGGCATCACCTTAATACCGGCACACCTTACCCGCGCTGCAGACTGACCAGCAAGACAAAGCCGACGCCATGCTTCTTCGTCGCCGGCGCGTCGATCGTCGTGTCGGCATTGGCCCGCATCATTGGCATGGCCAGGACCGGCGCCGACAGCACGACCAGGACGAGCGCCGCCCGCGGCAGGAGCCGAAGGGTCTGGAGGGCGTTGATGGCGATGCGGTTCATGGCTTTTGCTTTTCTGTTTGGATCTATGTCTTTGTCGTCTCAGGGGCGAAAATGGTTCATGCAATCGAATTGGCAGGAACTGGCTGCATCCCAGGAACGGGCCGGACGGCCGGATTCGGCCACGAGGATGGCGAAGAGCATCCCGAACAGGCTCATCAACAGGCAGACGATGGTGAAGCGGCGAGCGAGCATTTGCGGAGTGTCTCCTTGAACACGCCATCAAAATGCCCTGATGCGACTGAACCGGCGCTGATGCCGACGTTCATCTGCGGTTCAAAGTGATTGACGATGTTTTAGGGAGAGCATCGGTTCGGGTTTGCGCCGCCGCAAACGGCACGGTCGTCGCTATGGCGCGGACCGTCCTGCAAAAGAAAACGGGGCCTGTGAAGGCCCCGTTGGTCAACTCAAAGCAGCAAGATCAGAGCTTGTGCCAGACTTAGCTTTTATTTTACGGAATGTGTTGGACGCATAGCTAGAACGCGGGTTCGGGCCAGTGATTTGGTGCGGATTAAAGGCATCGTCGTATAGGTGGACATTAGGTACTAAGTGAACCCCACGGGGGGGCCGGGGCTACTCCTCTCTAACATTAGCGGATACGAATTTTTCTGAGAAATGGTCGCAGCCTGGGGAACCCCTGAGGTCCCTTCGGAGAACAGACAGATGGCCGAGCATTGGTTCAGCCCCAAGGTCCCCGTGAGGACCCTTGAGGGGCATCGCTACAACGTCGGGAGCGTGGAGGCTGCAGCCGAGGTTCTCATGACGTGGACCAAGCGTGGCCCTCGGTGGACCGAAGCTGTCTCGGCGTGTGTCGCGGCACTGGCCGACGAGGCACCTCCGGATAGCGTCAGGGTACCCTTTGAGGCTGCTGCTCGTGAGGAAGGGAAACTCCTGCCGGTCATCACGGAATGAAACGCTTCGTCGGTCTCGTCGGCATAGTCGCCATAATGTTCGGCTGGGCCTACATAGGGCTTACATGGCGAGGGCCGAAGCCAGCGGCGGTCTTCTATGTCTACGTTCCCGCCGTTGTCTGCTTCATTGTAGGCACGGCTCTTTGGGAACTCTGGCGGAAGAAATGAAACCGAAGGAGAGAGTGATGGTCGTATGGGAAACGCTGGTGATGGCAGCGATAGGGGCAGTCCTGGGCTACATGGCCTTCGGAACCTACTGGCACGGGGCACTGTTCGGGTTCTTGGCGTTCGCCATCATGGCCACGGGGAACCGTGTGGTCCACGAAATGGAGCAGGAGCGGCTTAAGCGCAGGTGATCGCAGGTTGGGGAAAACTCGAAATAACTGTGATGGTGTCACTTGCGACTCTTGTCATCGAGTCACTTGTGGCCCTACACCAGAGCTAGAGCAGTAGAAACCGAGCCAATGAAACTCGATTCCATACCGAGTAGAGGCATCGATCACTGCGCTAGTCGGAGGGGGACGCCGGGCGTCCAAACCTCAGCGTCTCCCACCGGCACCCTTATCCGTAACGGAAATTCCCGCACCGGATTGGTTACCTCTGCCTACAAACGTATTGCTCGTCAATGCACCATACGCATGTTGTCAACAGGCAGATGTGCATCACGCACGCTCTCAGAAACAAACAGGCCGCAGGAAACCGATGGATAAGGAAAGCGCGTTTTATCTCATAGAGCGTTTGCGAGAGAGTGGCGGGTACGAAGCGGCAGCGGCGGCGGTTATCGCAGCGTTTCTCGCCTACATGACTTTCGGATCGCTATGGGGTGCGGGGCTCTTTGGGTTCCTCGCTTTTATGATCAGCGCCGTCGGTTCCAATGTTGTCATAGAAATACGCAAGGCTTGGATCGACATCGGGAACAACCAATAGGAAACGCAGGCTGACACGAGGCCCTGAAATCTAGTGCTGATCAGTCAGGGTTTCTCACGCGCAGCCTTCTCGGCGTTCCTCTGCCTAGCTGCATCGTTTTTTGCGAACCGCTCAGGGCCGATCTCCGCAACTAATTCTTGAAGCTGTTTCTTTTCAATAATCGCCCATTGAACAATGGAGTTGGCGAGACGGAACAAAATTGCCACCGTCGTCGCGTCGTCCGTCCCGTACAGACGGGATGCATGTAAGGCCTCGTTGCCGGTCATCCTGACCACGTCCATGGCAACAGCAATCTGTTTGGGAACGCCCTGCTTTTCCAGTTCATAAACCGCATCGTTGAAGGTGTCTTTCTGGGCGACAAACTTGCAAAGGCCTTCGATGCACATGCGAAGCAAAGCCGCCGCCGCCCTGGGACTAGCACCAGCAACCGCTGCGGCCTCCTCAAAATCCTTCTGAAGCTGTGGAGGGAGGTCTTGGGGGATTGGGTGATCGCCCGATTGGCTCGGGTATACCAGAGTTCCTTCGAACCAGAGCGCACGACCTCCACATGCCACGCATTGCGAAATTCCTAAATCTGCGATCTGCTCTTCGAGAGACGTAAATTTTCCCCCGAGTTGCTTGAAGGACTTCCCGTACGGGATCGTCCACATCTGTGCGGCGACCACTGGACACCGTGGGCACTTGAACTGAGTCTTCCTGAACTCCGGTTTGTGATCTCTCTGTGTGACAGTGTCTCTAAGTCCGCTCGTGATTTCGATGGTCTCGGTGCCGGGTAACGTAGCCATTGAGTCCTCACTTTGTGATTACTCTGCCCTTTTGCAGATGTGCAGGCAAATCCGCGCATAGTAGGCAGCGTTAGAACCTGCGGTGGTCCCTTGACGGGAGCGCGTCGACTGCCCAACTGTATCGGTGACGGCAGACAGCCGAGGCGTGTGGGGGTCACCGGGTGGCTGTTTAAAAACCCAAAAACCCCGCTTGCTGGTCTTTATGCGCGATGTTCGGCTCATCAAGAGACACGCGCAGGATAGAGGAGAACCCCGGATGACGGTGTTCCTCACTATTGAAGCCAGCCAGCCGAATGGGGCGACCTATCGCTTGGCCTTCGGGTGCAAATGCACCTTGGCTTCGTGGATGGCTTTTCTCGGACGGTTGTTCTGATGAAGGAGGGGTGCCCTGGAAACGGGGTGCCCCTTTTCAGCGACTCGATGCCTTCGAAGTTGCGACTGATGCCCTTTCACAGTTAGTGGTGAAAGGCTGAGACTTGCTATAATGCTGTTTTCTAAGGAACCTAAGGGGAGTAAATGTGTCTTACAGGGCGAACGCGGTTAAGGTGTTTATAGCTTCACCTAGTGATGTTGCAGCAGAGCGCCAAATAATTCGCAGTGTTATAGACGAATGGAATGCGACACATTCTGAAGACCGGGGGATCGTTCTGATGCCCATCGGATGGGAAAGCCATTCTTCCCCAGCTATGGGCGATAGGCCACAGGCAATAATTAGCAAGCAAATCCTGAAGGGTTGCGACCTGCTAATTGCCGTGTTCTGGACAAAGTTTGGAACGCCAACGGGGAAAGCGGAGAGCGGAACAGCCGAAGAGATCGAAGAGCATCTAGCAGATGGGAAGCCAGCGCTACTATACTTCTCCTCGGAGCCCGTTGTTCCTAACAGCATCGATCTTGACCAATACAAAGCGTTGAAGGCCTTTGAGAAGGAGAAAATGGGTCGGGGCTTGATCCAGAGGTACGACAGCAAAACTGAATTTCGGGAGACGCTGGTTAGACAGCTAGCCCAGACTATTATTCGCGATTTCGGCAAAGCCGATAAATCAGAAGAAGGAGATTTACTCGCGTTAGGTATGGTGCCACCTCGGCCCCTTATAGAGATCAGCGAAGCGGGGAGTGAACTGCTTCTTGAGGCAGCCAAGGATAAGAGCGGCATAATTATGCGGCTCCAGACGCTTGGTGGCAGTCACGTTCAGACTAACGGGCGGGATTTCGTTCAATCAAATGACACTAGGGCGACTGCTAAGTGGCGAGGAGCAGTGGATGAGCTTGCACGTCTCGCCCTCATTGAAGATCGCGGAGGAAAAGGAGAAGTGTTCTTTGTGACTGACGCCGGGTATCGGGCGGCGGATAGATTTGTCCAAGGAACATAAATTCCCTCCTGCAAATTCCCAGTACGTGAAATTCTCTGGGAGACGAGGAATAGAAAATCGAAATACCGTTGGAAGGGGCACCTTGGAAAAATGGCTGACACCGGCGGCAATAATCCTCGCGGCCCGTCATACTGGTCGTGGGAACCAGCAAGCAGTTCACGGTCCTAGGAGGGCAGCGTCGTTACCTATAACCGGCTGACCGGCACACCGCCTATAAGTGTCAAATCATGTGAGTGGCGCAGCTTCAATGTCCCTGATGAGCCGAACACAAGAGAACATCAGTTAACAAAAGTTGCCTGGGATAACACGAGGTTCACACCAAACCGGGAGTTCTAGGTGACCTCTCAGATGCGGCTTGGCACGGGCGACTGCGGCAGACATGGTCATGGTCAGTTGGGTAAATCCATCGCACATTTCCTCCATGTGAAGCCTTTCAACATGCCGGGATCGCAAGAAGCCTCCCCCGTGCGTCGGGTGCGTTAAGATTGGACGAAGACACGTTTGTGCCCGGCATTTCGAATACTCTAGAGTGGTGTCCGTTGGGCAAATGATTCGAAATAAGTGGCGGGCGAGCGATGCACATTGAACGAGTGGTGGTTCAGAATTACCGCTGTTTACGCAGCGCGGATGTCGCGCTCAATGCTAGTCTTAACATTCTCGTCGGCGACAATGAGTGCGGAAAATCTACATTGTTGGAGGCAATCCACCTTGCCCTGACCGGTCAATTGGGCGGGCGGCCGATCGCGACAGAGGTACACCCCTATCTGTTCAACGCTGAGGCAGTGACCGAATTCATCGAGGCTTATCGCAATAAACAACGCGTACCGCCTCCAGCAATTCTTATTGAGATTTATCTCGCCTATGAGCCGCAACTGTCGGCTCTTAAGGGCACCAACAACAGCCGCAGGGAGGACACCTCAGGTGTTAAGATAGGTATCGAACTCAACCAAGATTTTTCAGAGGAGTTCGAAGCCTATGTGGCCGATCCGAAAGCCATGCGAACATTGCCCATCGAATACTACATTGTTCGCTGGCGACATTTTGGAGATACGGATGTCATAGCCCGAACGATCCCATTCAAGTCGAGCTTCGTTGACGCCAGCACAATACGCAATAACACTTCTGCCAATCGATACGTTATCGACATCCTGAAGGAAGGGCTCAGCGCCCGCGACCAAGTCGACTTGGCACTATCCTATCGTATGATGAAGGACAGGTTTCTCAGCGAGGAGCGCGTTGCAAAGATAAATGCCGAGCTTGCCAAGATGACGGGCCGCATCACCGACAAGACGCTTACCGTGTCCTTGGACACTTCGGCACGTGCAAGCTGGGAAGTGGGGGTCACACCGCACTTGGACGACATTCCTATCACTCTGGTCGGCAAGGGCGAGCAGAATTCCGTCAAGGTCAAGCTAGCGTTGGAGTCGTCGGGGGAATCCCATTTGGTGCTGATCGAAGAGGCCGAGAACCATCTCTCGTTCTCTCGACTCAATGAGCTAATCGGCCACATCAGTGCAAACCGCAACGACCGCCAGCTAATCATCACAACACACAGCAGCTTCGTCCTCAATAAACTTGGGTTAGAGGCCGTCCTACTCTTCAACCGGGGTCTGTCAATAACGCTCAGGGACCTGAGCCCTGAAACCCAAGGCTACTTCCTGAAGTTACCGGGCTACGACACCCTCCGCCTGATCTTGGCCCGACGAGCGATCCTAGTGGAAGGCCCCTCAGACGAGTTGATTGTGCAGCGGGCGTTCCAAATGCTGCACGGACGTTTGCCCTTGGAAGCGGGCGTCGACGTTATCTCCGTCAACTCTCTGGCCTTTAAACGGTTCTTGGAGATTGCCGACCTACTCGACCGCGAAGTTGACGTCGTTACCGACAACGACGGGGATGTAATCCGGCTGGAGCAGAAGTACGCAGACTATGTTGCCAACCCGCGCGTCCGAGTCCGTTTCGACCGTGACATCAACTATCCGACCCTAGAACCGCAACTCCTGAAAGCTAACGGTCGCATGGTGGTGAACGCTATTCTAGGGACAGCCTACCCCGATGACAACTCGCTCCTGGAGTACATGAAAGCCAACAAGACCGAATGGGCTCTACGCTTCTTTGAGACGCGCATAAGGTGGGATGTGCCGGGGTACATTCGCGATGCGATTGCCTAACCGTGTAATTGTTGCCGCAGCTGGCGGAGGAAAGACCACGAGGATCGTGGAAGAGGCACTCGCCGAGCGGGACAAGCGCGTCGCGATTCTCACGTACACCAACAACAACCTTAGTGAGCTAGTCCGCAAGCTCTACGAATTGAATGGTTCTATTCCCGGCCACATCGAAGTGCAGTCTTGGTTTCGTTTCCTATTGCGGGAAATGACACGTCCTTATCGCGCTGCCTTGCATCCTCACCGGATCGATGGCTTGGCATGGTCACCGGGGCGTTCCGACATCTATGCCAGCGCGACGAACGTTGGACGCTTCTATTTTTCTAGTCAGCGCGCGATCTACTCGGACAAAATTGCGCGGTTTGCTTGTCTTTGCGACGAGAAAACTCAGGGCGCGGTATTACGTCGGCTACGGGACCGCTTCGATCACATCTTTGTCGACGAGGTGCAGGATCTGGCGGGCTGGGATTTGGACGTCCTCGAACTAATCCTAAAGGCCGGTATTCGACTCACGGTAGTGGGCGACCATCGACAGGCGACATTCCAAACCAACTTCGCCAATCGTCACGGAGGCTTCGCAGGGCCGAACATAGTGAAGAAATTCGTCGAATGGGAGAGCCAGAAGCTTGCAGAGATAACTTACTCACTCGACAGTCACAGGTGCCAGCAGCCCATTGTCGACTTGGCAGACAGGTTCTTCCCGAACGAGCCAAAGACAGTCTCTCGCAACGATCGCCGGACCGGACACGACGGCGTCTTCGCGCTTTCGAGAGCTTTGGCCCCAGCCTACCTCGCTCGATACCAACCCCAGGTCTTACGCTTGAACCGGTCGACGGACTGCGGAGACGCCAGCGCTCTCAACTTCGGTGAAGCGAAAGGGCTCACTTTCGACCGCGTGTTGATCTTTCCCCATAAAGCCGGGGCGGAATGGCTCCAGTCCGGAGACTTCGCCACGGTACAAGGCTCGGCCTCCAAGTTGTACGTGGGCATAACCCGAGCCCGCCACAGCGTCACCTTCGTGACAGATGGCCCCTGCCGTGTTGAGGGGATCACTACGCTGCTTGGCCTTGACGAATGAGTTCTCCTCCCGCCAGATGACCCGACGCACGTCCGCTATTTCTGAAAGCAAGCTGCCTCATCGGAATGCCCGTTCGCGGAAGCGTCGCGGGGAAACATGTTGGTGTCGTTGCGTGGTCGCGTGGGGCCGACCCAGCACTTGGCGAATACGGAGAACCGACTACGCGCTTTGTTGGCGGTGACGTGCCGGACATGGAGTGACGGGCATGCCTTGGCTCCGAGGCATTCATACCTTCGCCTTCCGCCAACCGGCCCACCACGCTTCCCATTGGGAGCAGAACCACCGCTCCCCTCGTGCGGGGTTAACGCGAGTAGCCGAGTAGTATGCTTGACCCGGCATGTGGTAGATGTGTTCGCCCCTTTCGTTGATGTTGCCCTTGATGTCGCAGCCCGCTTTGTGGACCGTCGTATTGCTAGATGAAGTTCGGCGGTAGTGAACGCGTGGGAGCGCTGGCACATCATTTGTTGCAACATAAGCGACCGACGTAATCCCCAGCAGCGCCAGAACCACCGTAAGGCGAGCAGCAAGAAGCGAGCGCCACAATGGCCTTTGCCTTCTCTTCCACTTGTTGTGAATTGCTTTGCCCATTCCCCTTCCCCAGCGGAAGAATGCGATTGTTGCTCGCCAAAGTCCAGACGATGCGGGCGGTCACACTGGGTAGGACGCTATCGAGAAACGAACATCTTCTCTTCCTTGGCAGCATCCTCGAATGCGTTGCGGGCTGCTTGTTGGAGGCAACTGATCGGCCAGAGCGGCTATGCAGACCCGCACGCAAGGTTCCATTTAGGGCCGCGCTTGGTCCGCTTGAGGGCTTAGTACGAGGTTGGGCTATCGACCGCCAACTTTCGACGCGAATTAGCTTCGCTTGCGGAGACTTTTCACCATCGGGATGTCTCCGTAGGAATCTATTTTTTTCATCTTCGATTTGTGAAAAATGGGCATCGGCAATTAAGCCAAGCTTTGGAAGCCGAGACCATGACCAACTTCAAAATCGTATTTTTTGGAAAACACGGACAAGCTATCGAGCAGCGGGTCGTCGCTTGCGAAAGCCACTGGGACGCCTGTCAGTGGGGGTGGAAGCACATGCCATCGAGGGCGCATGACTTCCACGCTGAGGAAGCCTCTTTCGAGGAGCAAGCCCAAACGTCTGAAGCGGAGGAGGACGCTCTCATCCTGAGGGCGTTTCACATACTCAGAAAGCGTGCAGGGATGACGCGGCCATTGCCTCGTAGAGATTGATTACCACCACGCGCCAGTAGCGTGTCGAAAACGCATCGGACTACAGACAGCCCGCGCTCCCTCCGCCATCTTCAAACCGGATTTGAGATACGAGAGAAGGGCGAAAGGAACGCGGGTCATCTGTTTTATTCGGCGGTGGCAATCTCCAACGCGTTCTTATGTTCCGACAGGTCGGCATCGAGCAGAGCGTCGGCGGTGGCCGTCATGTCGATCTCAAGGCCGCTGAGAGACGGAAAGAATGAGTCCAGTTCCGTTTGAGTTACCTTTGGCGCCCCAGCGATCAAACTGCGCTGCGGCTTTGTCTCAGTGGTATAGGGCAGCCCCGTTGCGGGATCGTGGGTGCCCTTTTGGACACCAAGCTGGACCTCTGCCCATTCCATGCGACCAGCGCGTTCGGCAGCTGCGGCAAGCGCGGCATGGCCGGGGCGGTCTGCCCCGTGGGATCGTGTCCGAACGTCAACTTTGCGGACGGCCTCGCGGACCAACTGGAGGGCCTCGCGTTCGTGCTTAAGCTGGCGCTCGAGTTCCTGCCGCTGGGCGACCAGCGAGGCATTCTCTTCGGTCAGCCTGGAGACCTCGGCGTTGAGCCTGCTGATCTCTGTGGAGTTGTCGAGGGATTCGAGTTGGGCGAGGAGTTCCTCGCGGGTGATTGGTTTCTTGGCCATGGTGGCGGTTCCTTTCGATGTCAGAATTGAAGTAGGGCGAGCAATGTCGCGGTTAGGGTAGTGACCGCGTATGCGGTGGCGATGTAGCCGAGCATGGGTTCACCCTCACTCAGTCGGCATCGGGCAGCGACTGCCACCAGATGTCATACGCGTTCGCCAGACGGGCGGGGTCCAATCGCCCGGTCACCACATCTGAGACGATGCGCCGGGCCAAACTGTCGTCCGTCCTTGTGGCCGCATAGAGCATGGAACTCCAACGCTCGCTGCCGATCTGCTCGGCTGCAATCGGGGTTGCCTCCATCACGGTTGTCTCGACAAGGCTTGATGCTGTGGCCTCGTCCAATCCGGTGGCCTCAGAGAGACGGACCAACGTGTCGTTGAAGTCGCCCGTTTCAACCATTGCATCGACACCAGCCTCAAAGGCCTCAGGCGTGAAGCACTCGGCAATCTGGTCGAGGGTTTCGGACGGTGATGGTTCGCGGTCGTCCGTCTCGATCTCAAGCTCCAGCTGGAGAGCCTCAAGGTCCTCGTCTGACAGTTCATCGATGTCGATGTGTTCAAGGCGATCGTCCCCAGCGGGAATGGCCCGATGGTCGAGCGAGGCGTGGTCGGTCGAGGGGGCACTGGGGGTGCCATGGGGTCCCAATAGGCCAAGCTGTTCGGCAATGTCGGCATCGACGTAGGTGTTCATGCCGGGGACAAACACTTTACCTTCGGGGGAGGGACCGGCAGCGGAGCCGCTCGCGTAGTTGGGGTTACTCGTGGGGGACCAGCCTGACCTGTCGTCCATGGGGTTGGGCATACGCATGGTTTCGGAGGCGGTGTGGTCGTAGTAGTTGGACATAGCGGGGTTTTCCTAAAGGAGGTGCGCGGCCTTGAGGGCCATTCGGGTGTAGTCGAGGAGGGTCATGGATTGACCGTCGTTGGTGGCGACAGCGGAGGACCAGAAGCCCTTGCCGTAGGTTTGTTGAGCGTGGCGAACGAAGTCGCGGCCAAGGTGCCGGTGGGCTGCCCCTGAGGCCTTCTTGACCAGCGTGGTCGTGCCGATGGTCTTGCGGAAGTCCCCCAGGAGGGCACCCGCACGGGTCTCAAGGAACCGGTTGCGGTTCTCCCAAAGGCCCCCGGCCTGACCGGAATGGAAGTAGACATGCATCCAACCGATGAGCGCCAGCGCGTGAATGACCGCTTCGGTATAGGTGCGGCGATCCTTGTGCTGCCAGTTGGCGAGGAGACCCTTGGCCTTGGCGATCTGGGGGAGCTTTGGGTGGAGGTCTGCTACACTCAGGCAGAAGGACGGCGGGAGGACCATACGGTTCTCAAGGCCCCTGAGGTCCGTCGCGACACGCGCGGCAAACTTGGGGTCCGTCTGCATGTACAGGTCAGTCGCCTTCTTGAAGATGGCCAGTTCATTGCGGGAAGGAAGACGGGCCAACGGATCACCCCGCTTGCTGGCGGCATCCCTGTGAGGACCGCAGTAACGGGAGACCCCGGAACGTTTGCGGGTGCAGCCGGGGCAGTCGCAAGGTTTGGTCTCGTTGGTGACTTGGCGGCAGCGAAGTTGCCGAGCGTTGAAAACAGATTGAGCACCCACGCGCCAATCGCGGGGGCGTCCCGAGGTGACGGGAGATGCCATGGGGTTTCCTTGGGGTTACTGGAATGCGCCGTAGTTCTTGAGACCGGACGTGGCGACGTCCAAGAACGTGGTCATGGGATTCATTTGCTGCTTATTGAGTGCGTCCTGCGCCCCAAGCTGGTCAGCCTTGCCCTGCATGATGTAGTTGGCTTGTGCGCCCTCCCGCTGGTCCTTGGCGTTGGCGATGGACAAGGCGGATTGACGGGACTGTTCGGCCAGCCTGAGGCCAGCGGTGTTGCCATTCATGCCAGCGCCCGAGGCGATAGCGGTTGACTTGGCGCGGTCGCCCTCAAGGGTGGCCTGATAGCCTTCTTTGTTGGCGGCATTGGCCTTGATAACGAATTCGTGTTCGTTGGAAACCTGAGCCAGGTTGTAGCGCTGTTGGATGTTTTTGGAGTTGGCAGCGGCGGCAGATGCCTGACCCGCAGCATTAGCGATCCCGGCAGCAATGCCGAGAGAGAGCCCAAGATCGCAAATGGCGACCTCCTATGTGGTTGGGTGTGGAGAGCCTCTTTCGGGGAGGCGGTATAGGAAGGTAGTCGAAGATCGAGCTTCGAGCCGAGCTTATGAGGAACTCAAGTTCAACCCGAGTTCACTGGTGCTGAACTCAAGGTGTATCTTGAGAGATAACTCTACTGGTAAAATCTCAAGGGAGAGACCTTAGGGCAACTCTAGTTCCTTGAGGGTATCCTTAGGTATCTTAAGTTCCCCCCTATAGTCCCCCCAACATGGGCGACTTGGGAGGGAGGATTTTTTGTCTTCACCTGCGGTTACGCGGCGAGTCTTTCGGTTCCAACGTTGGCGATGCCTTCAAAGGGACGGAACTTGATCCGTACTGCTGAGCGGTCCTGAGTGTCCACGACATCGTGGTCTGCCCAATAGGCCAAGGTTAGGTCTCGCTTGTAGACCGGGGTTCCTGCCCGTTCGACGTGGATAAGGGTCTCGGGCGGGTAGCCAAAGGTGTCCCTGAGGATGCGGCAGAGGGGACCGAGCGGGTCCTTGTAGGTCCGACGACCGTAAGCCTTGTCGGATGTGTCGATGCGTGTGCCTGATGCCGGGTGGTAGGCGGTATAGGAACCATGGAGTTCAATGGTGGTGGTGTGAAGAGACATGGAATGGCTTTCTTCCTGTGTGCGGTGGTGACCACAACAGGGGTTGGGTAGGTGCGGGTGGTGTAGGACAGCGGGCGTGGGTCGATTGCCCCTGAAACAAGGCCACCGCACACACAAACGGAGCGAGGGGAGCCGGTGGCGAGGAGGCTTCCTTTTCCTGTGTGCGGTGGTGGACTAAAACACGCGTGGCAAGGGCGGGTGACGTAGGACACCGGACAGGTGGACGAGCGCGCCGGAAGCCAATGCACCGCATACAGGTTGCGAGGCAGTTAGACGGACTTGCCGTCCCGGAAGGCCTTGAGTTCATCGACCGAATAGCGGCGGGTGAACCAGTCGGGCATAAGGTCTTGGGTGTCCTTAGGGCGCTGGGTGCCAGCGGTTACGGTCTCGGTGATCTGCTCATAGTCCAGATAGATGGTGTCCGAAGGGAGCCACCCGAGGAGCCGGAAGGACCAAAGAGTCCCGAGGATTTCCTTGAGCGCATCAACAGAGATGCGGTGGTTGCATCGGACCCTTTCCATGTCCTTCTGGCTGCACCCTTCCGGCACCATTCCGCCGACATGGGCAAGACGACGGGTGGCGCGGGTAATGCGGATGGGTAGGGGAGACGTGCGGCCCCAATGGCGACCATGGGTTGGGAACGTGGCAGCTAGTGAGGGCTTGTTGGGAGTGGCGCGCATGGCGTCGATAGTCGCGGCGATGTCCGCAGCGGCGGTGTAGGGCATGGCTTCCTAGATGTTGTTGATTTGTAGCGTTGTGGCGCTAGATGTAGACGAGATGCCCTTGGCGAACAGAAGGGACCACCAAGGGAAAAACAGAGAGCAGACGTGAGTACACGCTCGTGCTGGCGTTCCTATGTACAGTATGAGGGGGATTCACGGATGAGGCGCGAGGGCTCTCCGTATGGCAACCCATTAGCAGTCGCTAATACCGAGCTTCTCTCTCTGTATGGGTGCCTAATCGCCGAGAACCTCAAGAATCTGAACAACATCAACATCTTAGTCTACCTCAGCCCGGCTCCCCGCTACCGTCGAAAACGAGGGCATGGCTGTTTCCGCTCCTCATGGTGACGAGTGCCCGCTTGAGGGTCTTGCTGTCGCTCTCAAGGTCGATGCGCTGCAAGAGGTTGGAGATGAGCCTTTGAGCTTCCTTCCGGTCCTCCTGAGCCATCCGCCTGATCTCCTCCTGATCCATTTCAAAGTCCACGACAGCCGCCGCGCTCTCACGGTACCGCGCGTCATTCTCGCGAATGGCTACGATCTCCCGACGCTTGGCTTCGATCTGGCGGGTGAGTTCATCGGCCTTCCCCGAGAAAGCCTTGCGGGTCTCGGCGGTTTCAGCGTCGAGGGCACCAGCAAGGGCGTTCTCGCGCTTGGCCTCAAGGGCACCTATGGTTTCCTCAAGTTCCCCTGACAGATCGGGAGCCGTCTGGTCCTGTGGTATAGGAACAGCCAGGAACCCAATGCGATCAATCAACTCCCGTTCAAATTGGTCATAGCGCCAGTTGGGCGCGGTGCATTCCGTGCGCTTGAACGTCTTCCCCGTACATGTGAAATAGCCCCACGACATCCCGCCCTTCCTAGAGGACGTGAGGACCATCGGGGAGCGGCAGTGTCCGCAGTGGACCATGCGGGAAAATAGGTTTGATGTGCGCCCCACCTGTCTACTGTGACGCCGGGCCTTGGTGCGCTGCCGAGTGGCCAGCCATTCCGTCTCACTGATCAGCGCGGGGAAGTAGCCGGGCACCTCCTCACCTTTAAGGACAAGGCACCCATACGCGGCTGGAGAACGGAGGACTTCGCCTACAACGGCTTGTGCCCATGTTTTCCCCGAGGGAGAAGGGACGCCACGAGTGTTCAGCATTTGCGTGATGGTCTGTTGTCCGTGGCCTTCCTTGGCAAGCTCGAAGATCAGCCGCGCATCGTCGACCCGTTCGTTCAGTTCGTGGGTCTCCCGGTCAATCCAGAAAGGAACCTTGGCAAGCTTGATGCGTCCAGCCTTGGCCCTGTCCGCCTTGCGGCTCCAAGCCTCTTTGACACGCTTGGATAGCTTGTCGCTGTATTCGTTCGCCGACTGCATTGAAAGGATGGACTGGACCATGTGCATGAAGTTCGCCCGGTAGCCCTCGATGGTGTGGACGCGCTGGTCATGCAAGGTGACGATGGTAATCCCGGTCTCCAGCACAGAGCCGAAGAATTTTTGGGCGTCATAATAGTTGAGCCGGGAAATGCGGTCGACGTTCTCGACTATCAGGACTGTGTCGGCGAGGATCACACCGGACTTTATGTCCGCCACCAGCTTACCGAAGGATGCCTCAAGGTTCGCCCCTTTGAACGCCGAGATACCATCGTCCACCAGTTGGCGGTCTAGCGTGAGACCATGGGTCCGGCAGAAGTCCTCTGCATTCTTTGTCTGTCTGGCGAGGCTGTCGCCGTGGGCCTGCTTCCCTGAGGACCAGCGGGCATAGGAGATCGCTTGGCGTCCCTTGAGGTCTCGCGGCTGTAGCATGGCTGGACGGTCTCCGTTCGTGTCAGGAAACCGTCCGATAGCACTATGCAGAATTAAAGTCTATGCCAGGTCTGGCTCTTGCAGATCAGCCCGCCGAGCACGCAGCCGCTCATCTTGAGCGAGGTGCCCGACAGTGTTGCCTTGCCCGAATAGGTCTTGTCGTTTGCCGGATCGGTGATGTTGCCGGCATATTTGTTGCCCCCGGCCGCCTTGAGCGAACCGATGGTCTTCCCGGCATATTTGCCGGTCTTCAGCGTGATAGAGAATGAACCGCTGCCGCCGATTACTGCTGTGTCGCCGGCTTGTGTCTTCCAATTGCCTTCGATCGGATCGGCCCAAGCCGCACCAGCCATCATCACGGCGGCCGCCAGGGCCAAGCTCACTTTGCGAAACATATCTGTCCTCCCTGGTTTAGATGGGGCAGCCGCCTCTCTGCCGCTTACGCAAACGTAAGCTAATCCAGCTCCCGGCAAAACAAAAGCGTGCCGCGACGGAAGGTTTCGCAATTTTCATGCGGGGTCGGGAGAGCGCAGCCCGTGAAAATGAAACGATCGAGGCGTTGGCTTTGGTTTGCGTGGTTAGCAGAGTGTTGATCGGCGCCTTGCAAATTTTCGTCAAATCGATCGAAAAACGGCGGGATTGCTGACTTTGTATCCTTAACGAATTTCCGCGTTTACCTCTTGTTTTAGCTTTGTTTTCTCCAAATTAAGCACGCCATTTAACGACGGATTCAAGGCTCGGCCTCATTCTCGGAAGCATCGAAAGAGCGGCTCCCCAGGGAACACCGGGGGACAGAAGAGGCCCGCTCTCGGGAGCCAGACAGGGGACTAAAATGGCACGTTTTGAAATGCTTGAAGCCGGCTTCGGCGCCATGGGGGCAACTGCCCAGGCCGACATTCTTTTCGAACTGGGCATGATGTATGCGACCGGCCGCGATTGCGAGACCGATGTCGTTGCCGCCCACAAATGGTTCAACATCGCCGCCATCAAGGGCTCGGTCCGCGCCGCGGAACTGCGCTCGGAACTGTCGGCCGCAATGTCCAAGGTCGAGATCGCCAAGGCGCTGCGCGAAGCCCGCGAATGGATGACGATGCACTGAGATCGCGAGCAGATTATCGCAGGCAGATTATCGAAAACAGGGAAGCCCCGGGATCAAGACCGCAAAGACGGTCGGAACCGGTGAAACGACAAGGCCGCGACAAGACGGCCGACCATGAAAGAACAAGAACGCGGCAGGCCGGCACGGTCCAGTCGTGCACAATGGGGACGGCGGGCAGGTTTTCGTGGCGCGGGGGCGCATGGGGACTGCTACGAGCAAAAAGCCACGACCGGCCGGAACAGGCTGGCGTGGCTTTTTGCGTTGATGAGGCCCAATCGAGCGGCGCCGATGCGCCTAGACAGGCCCAATGAAGGATGAAATTGTCCCGCCTTCGGAAAGAAGCGCGGCCAGAGCGGCTGCGCGAGTGTGGGAGGAGTTCTATCACCATGAAAAAAACGGGTATTTTGAGCGCGGCCGTATTTGGCCTGATGATGAGCGCGCCGGTTGCCTTTGCCGATGACATCACCATTTCGGTGGTCGGCCCGATGACCGGACAGCTCGCCACGATCGGCGACCAGTTCAAGCAGGGCGCAACGGCAGCCGCCGACGCGATCAACGCCGCCGGCGGTGTCAACGGCTCGATGATCAAGCTCGACATCGAGGACGACCAGTGCGATCCCAAGCAGGCGGTTTCGGTGGCCAACCGGATCGTTGCCAACAGCGTCAAGTTTATCGACGGCCATGCCTGTTCAGGTTCGAGCATCCCGGCTTCCGCCGTCTACGCCGAGGCCGGCGCGCTGATGATGAGCCCGGCCTCTTCCAATCCCGAGCTGACCGATGCCGCCGCCAAGGCCGGCTGGCCGACGATCATGCGTCTCTATACGCGTGACGACGCGCAGGGCGCCTTCATTGGCCCGTGGATCGCCAAGAAATATGCCGGCAAGAATGTCGTTATCCTGCATGACAAGAGCGCCTACGGTCAGGGCGTTGCCGATGCCGTGAAGGCGACGATGAATGCCGGTGGCCTCAAGGAGATCGACTATGAAGGCATCAATGCCGGCGAGAAGGATTATTCGGCTCTCGTCACCAAGCTGAAGGACCTCAAGGCCGACGTTGTCTATTTCGGCGGCTATCACCCGGAAGCCGGGCTTATCCTGCGTCAGTCGGCCGAGCAGAGCGTCAAGTTCCAGCTGATCATGCCGGACTCGATCGCCTCGCCGGAATTCTGGCAGGTCGCCGGCCCCGCCGGTGAAGGCACCCTGTTCGTCTTCCCGTCGGACCCGCAGGCCAAGCCGGAAGCCAAGGAGGCCATCGCCAAGATCAAGGCGGGCGGCTTCGTGCCGGAAGGCTTTACGCTGTTCTCCTACGCCGTCGTTCAGGCGTTTGCAGAGGGCGTCAAGCGCGCCGGAACGGACGATCCGGTCAAGGTAGCCGAAGCGCTGAAGAACGGCACGCCTTTCAGCACCGTGGTCGGCGACGTGACCTTTGATGAGAAGGGCGATCTGAAGAACGCCAGCTACGACATCAACCAGTGGCATGACGGCAAATACGCGCCAATCGCGCAGTAATCGTCCGCGTACTCATGGCAATGGCCGGGCTTGTCCCGGCCATTTTTCGTTCAAGCCTCGGCTATGCAGCCTCGTCAACGAAGCGCACCAGCACCGTTCCGTCGGTGACCTGCGCGCCCTCGGTGGCGATTTCCGCGATCACGCCGTCATGGCTGGCCGCGATCGTGTGCTCCATCTTCATCGCTTCCAGGATCAACAGCGGCTGGCCCTTGATCACCCTTTCGCCCTTTGCCGCGCGCACCAGCTTGACCACGCCTGGCATCGGCGCGCGCAGGCTGCCGGAAGCGGCGGCCGCCTCGTCGGTGCGCGCCAGCGGATCCGGGACGAGGAAACTGTAGCCGACCGCGCCTTCGAACACGGTGACGTGGCCTGGCCAGCGGGCAAGGCGAGGGGCGGCGCGAAGATCATGCGAATTGACGCTGTCATAGGGCGCGTCCAGCGCCACCTCGAAGCGCCCGTCCGGCCGCACTGAAACACGCGCCAGTATATCGTCCTCGCCATGGCGCAGGCGCGTGCGGCGCGCAACGCTGTGGAAATGCGCATAGCCGGCAAGCGACGACCACGGATCGTTCGACGGCGGCAAGGCACCGGCGCCCGCCGCGGCAAGGGCCGCCGCGGCAACGATCCCGCAGCTCGGCGGGGCGACCGCGGTCAGCGCTTCCTGATGCCTGCCGATCAGGCCGGTATCGACATCACCGGCCGAAAAATCGGCGTCCGCGGCAAGTGCCGCGAGAAACGCGGTGTTGACGGTCGAGCCGGCAATCTCGGTCTGCGACAACGCAGTCCCGAGCGCATCGAGTGCCGCCTGCCTGTCCTTGGCGTGGACGACCAGCTTGGCGATCATCGGATCGTAGAAGGGCGAGATCGCATCGCCGGCCCGCACGCCGGTCTCGATGCGCATGCTGGCGCCTTCGGGCGCGTTGTCGGGAAACGCCAGGTGATGCAGCGTGCCGGTCGCCGGCAGAAACCCTTTCGCCGCGTCCTCGGCATAGATGCGCGCCTCGAAGGCGTGGCCGGAAAGCGTGATTTCGCTCTGCGTCTTCGGCAGCTTTTCGCCGGCGGCTACCCGCAACTGCCACTCGACCAGGTCGGTGCCGGTGACCATTTCGGTGACGGGATGCTCGACCTGCAGGCGGGTGTTCATTTCCATGAACCAGAAACGGTCGGCCTTCAGCCCTTGCGAGGCATCGACGATGAATTCGATGGTGCCGGCGCCGGAATAGCTGATCGCCTTGGCGGCCTTGACCGCCGCTTCCGTCATCGCCTCGCGCAGCGCCGGCGTCATGCCGGGCGCCGGCGCTTCCTCGATTACCTTCTGGTGGCGGCGCTGCGCCGAGCAGTCGCGCTCGTAGAGATGCACGGCATTGCCAAAATTGTCGCCGAATACCTGGACCTCGATGTGGCGCGGCTTGTCGACATATTTTTCGACCAGCACGCGGTCGTCGCCGAACGCGGCCTTGGCCTCGCGCCGTGCGCCTGACAGCGCTTCCGAAAAATCTTCGGGATGTTCGACGCGGCGCATGCCCTTGCCGCCGCCGCCTGCGCGCGCCTTGATCAGCACGGGATAGCCGATCTCACGCGCCTTGGACGCCAGCAGCACGATCTCCTGCGCCTCGCCATGATAGCCCGGCACCACCGGCACGCCGGCCTTTTCCATCAGCCGCTTGGCCGCATCCTTCAGCCCCATGGCGCGGATCGAGGCGGCCGACGGGCCGATGAATGTGAGCCCCGCCGCCACCATCTGGTCGACGAAATCGGGGTTTTCCGAGAGGAAGCCGTAGCCGGGGTGGATTGCTTCGGCGCCGGTCGCCAGCGCCGCCGCAACAATCCTGTCGCCGCGCAGATAGCTTTCGCCGACCGGCGAGGAACCGATATGCACTGCCTCGTCGGCCATTTCGACATGCAGGGCCTTGGCATCGGCGTCGGAATAGACGGCGACGGTGCGCACACCGAGCCTGCGTGCGGTGCGGATCACACGGCAGGCGATCTCGCCGCGATTGGCGATCAGGATCTTGGCGAACATGGAGCCTCCCGGGTTTGTCTCGGGCGGCGCCGGTCTGGCAGGAATGAGCCTATTTCGAAGCCGCGATTTTGCAGCCGCCGCTCGCGATCTGAACCTTCCACTTTTTCAGGCCAACCTGACAGCTTCGCAACGCCAACTCTTCCGCGGCCTTCTGAGATGGCGCGTTCAGCCGCGCACCGCAGATGATGTAAAGATCGTCGACGCGCGAGTAGAATGTGGTCGCGTAGGCCGAGTGGCCACTCGCCGCGACATAGGCGTTGTACGACTTCGTGCAGGGCTCCTTTGGATTCAGTGACAACGGAGGCCAGAATCGGGTGTCTCCCTTGCTGCCCGCCAGCGATCCAGCCGCCCCGATACCGGGTGCCGTAAATACGAGCAGGCCGGCAAGCATCGATACAGTAATTCGTTTGATGCGTGTCGATTTCATCTTGCGCCGCCCATTTGAAAAATGCCCAAGCCGATGCTTGTCGGCCTACTTCGATGCCGCAACTTCGCAGCCCGCCCCTGTAATGACCTTGTAATGGCTGCGGGCGGACTCGCAGGATTTCATCGCCCGTTCTTCGGCAGCCTTCTGTGACGGTGCATTCAAGCCCGAGCCGCAGATGATGTACAACGAACGGATCCGGGCATAGGGCGTGGTCGCATAGGCCGAATGGCCGCCGGCGGCCACATAGGCGTTGTAAGCCATGGTGCACTGGTCTTTCGGGCTTTTCGGCAAATACGGATAGAAATGGATGTCGCCTTTGCTTCCCGCCAGCGATGCCGCGGCGCCAACGCCGGGTACCGCAAATATAAGCAAGACTGCAAGTACCGACGCAGTCGTTTTTCCCGAATATTTCGGCCTCATCTTTACCCCATCCCCGTTGCCCAATGCGGAATGAACAATAGCGTCTATTCTCCAGTGCCGCCAGCCTGCTCACCGAAAATTTATTTTGCGTAGGTGGATGAACCATCTTATCCATGCAGACTAGCATCCTTCAATGGCAGCAACGGCTTGTCGGTATAGTTGAGCTGTTGGCTCGTCGAAGCAGCAGAAAATAACTGTTTCGGGCGTTGAGTTCTGTCCGACGAAGGTACCTGCGATGCCAACGGCAATCTGCGTCGCCTCATTTTTCGGATAACGGTAGATGCCGGTGGAGATCGCCGGAAATGCCACGGTCCGGCAATCCCTGGCGGCGGCGATTTCGAGCGACCTGATATAGCAGGAGGCGAGCAGCCCGGCTTCGCCTTTTCCGCCGCCTTGCCAGACAGGTCCGACCGTGTGGATGATGTAACGTGCCGGCAGGTGATAGCCCTCGGTAAGCTTTGCTTCGCCGACCTTGCAGCCGTTCAGCATCCGGCATTCGAATTCGAGCTCCGGGCCTGCGGCGCGGTGAATGGCGCCGTCGACGCCGCCGCCGCCCAGCAGCGAGGAATTGGCGGCGTTGACGATGGCATCGACCGCAAGCCTGGTGATGTCGCCGGTGTGGACATGTATCCGTTCGCCGAACTTGCTCATCTACATCCTGAACACGCCGAACTTCGTTTCTTCGATGTCGGCGTTGAGCGCGGCCGAAAGGCTGAGCGCGAGCACTTCGCGCGTTTTCCCCGGATCGATGATGCCGTCGTCCCACAGCCGCGCCGAGGAGTAGAGCGGGTGGCCCTCATGCTCGTATTTCATCAGGATCGGCTTCTTGAATTTCGCTTCCTCGTCCGCGCTCCACTCACCGCCCTTGCGCTCGATGCCCTCGCGCTTGACCACCGCCAGCACGGTCGCCGCCTGTTCGCCGCCCATCACCGAAATGCGCGCGTTCGGCCACATCCACAGGAAGCGCGGCGAGTAGGCGCGGCCGCACATGCCGTAATTGCCGGCGCCGAACGACCCGCCGATGATCATCGTCACCTTCGGCACCTTGGCGGTGGCAACCGCCATCACCAGCTTGGCGCCGTCCTTGGCGATGCCGCCGGCCTCGTACTTTCGCCCGACCATGAAGCCGGTGATGTTCTGCAGGAAGATCAGCGGGATCTTGCGCTGGCAGCACAGTTCGATGAAATGCGCGCCCTTCACAGCACTTTCGGAAAACAGCACGCCATTGTTGGCGATGATGCCGACCGGCATGCCCTGAAGATGGGCAAAGCCGGTGACCAGCGTGGTGCCGTAATTCTGCTTGAACTCGTCGAACTCGGAGCCGTCGACGACGCGCGCGATCACCTCGCGCACATCATAGGGCTGGCGCAGATCCGTCGGCACGATGCCGTAGAGTTCCTGCGCGTCATGAAGCGGCGGCATGGGTTTCTGTAAGGTCAAGCTTACAGTCTTGCGCCGGTTGAGGTTTTTGACGATGCGCCGGCAGATGGCCAGCGCATGTTCGTCGTCCAGCGCATAGTGGTCGGCGACACCGGACAGCCTGGTGTGCACGTCGGCGCCGCCAAGCTCCTCGGCGCTGACATCTTCGCCCGTAGCCGCCTTCACCAGCGGCGGGCCGCCGAGAAAAATGGTCGCCTGGTTGCGCACCATGATCGTCTCGTCCGACATTGCCGGCACATAGGCGCCGCCCGCAGTACATGACCCCATGACGCAGGCGATCTGCGGAATGCCGGCCGCCGACATGTTGGCCTGGTTGTAGAAGATGCGGCCGAAATGCTCGCGGTCGGGAAACACCTCGTCCTGGTTGGGCAGGTTGGCGCCGCCGCTGTCGACCAGATAGACGCAAGGCAGATTGTTTTGCAGCGCGATCTCCTGCGCCCGCAAATGCTTCTTCACCGTCAGCGGATAATAGGTGCCGCCCTTCACCGTGGCGTCGTTGACCACGACCATCACCTCGGTGCCTTCGACACGGCCGACGCCGGCGATGAGGCCGGCCGAGGAAATCTCCTCGCCATACATGGACCATGCCGCGAACTGGCCGATCTCGAGGAAAGGCGAGCCGGTGTCGAGCAACTGCGCCAGCCGCTCGCGCGGCAACAGCTTGCCGCGCGAAACATGACGCTCGCGCGCCTCCTCCGAGCCACCGCGCTCGACGCTTGCCGCCTTGTCCGCAATGTCGGCAACCAGCGCCCGCATGCGCTCGGCATTGGCGAGGTAGGTTTCGGAGGAGGGCGAGATCTGGGTTTGGAGTACGGCCACATCGGTTCCTATTGCTCTGCCACGACTTGCAGCTTGCCGTCACGGCGCTCGAAAATGTACTCGGAGAGAAGATCAGGTTCGGTCTTGAAAACCTTGTCGATAAATGAGCGAGCAAACTGAACCGCATTGGGAAGCCGCTTGTCTACAACGACGATGGCATCGCGTTTTGGAATGGCTATGAAAACGCCGTTGGGGAATTGCGGTCCAAGCGTGGCCCAGAATTTTTCGGTCAGGAGGAGAGCGGGTGAGATGGCCTCATCCCCTTCGACGGTGAAGATCGATATCCCGTCGAGGATACGCTCCTGCTTGACCTTCGTAATCTGCTTGTTGATGTTTTCCAGAGCAAGCTGGCGAAGCTGTGCGAGTGAGCGGTCTCCAACATCGTCAAGCCGGACGCTGGCGAGCGAGTCCTCATTGTCGATCTGGTAAAGGATCACGACGTCACCCGCCAAGGTTTCAAACGCCGGTCCTTTGTCGGGCTCTGTGCCATCGCCTTTGAAAGCGTCGAGATGTTCGCGCGGTCGAATGTTGGCAATCAGTAGATCGGCCTGGAAGCCGCTTTCGCTATCGCTGAGCACGAGCGTGGTTAGAAAACGTTCGATTTCGGTTTCCGCCTCTCCCGCCGGCAGGTCGCGAATGCGGCCTAGCAGGTTCGTAACGTCCACCTGAAGATGAATATCCTTGCCGGTAGAACCGACCCTGGTTACGTCAAGACGCGCCGGATCGGCGGGGTTGGGAATTGCTTGCTTGACTCGGCTGTCAGCCTTCAGGCGGGAAATGACTTCAACCCGCAGTGCTGCAACGTCTCGAAATTGCGGCATATCTGAAGAGGCGGCATTCGCAAATCCCGACAATGGGATCAATGCGACGATAGTCCGTGCTAATACTCCAAGGTATTTTGGCAAACCAGGCATTGAAATCGCTCACACCCCTTCCGCCATGATCTCGCGCCCGATCAGCCAGCGTCGAATCTCGCTGGTGCCGGCGCCGATTTCGTAGAGCTTGGCGTCGCGCAACAGCCGGCCGGTCGGATACTCGTTGGTATAGCCGTTGCCGCCAAGCAGCTGGATGGCGTCGAGCGCCATCAGCGTCGCTTTTTCGGCGGCAAACAGCACGCAGCCGGCGGCATCCTTGCGTGTCGTCTGGCCGCGATCGCAGGCAGCCGCGACAGCATAAACGTAAGCGCGCGCGGCGTTCATCGTCGAATACATGTCGGCAAGTTTGCCCTGCACGAGTTGGAACTCGCCGATCGGCTGGCCGAACTGCTTGCGCTCATGCACATAGGGGATCGCCACGTCGAGACAGGCCGCCATGAGCCCGAGCGGGCCGCCGGCGAGCACGGTGCGCTCGTAGTCGAGGCCCGACATCAGCACCTCGACGCCGCGGCCCTCCTCATGCAGCACATTGTCATAGGGCACCTCGACATTGTCGAACACCAGTTCGCCGGTGTTGGAGCCGCGCATGCCGAGCTTGTCGAGCTTTGGCGATGCCGAGAAGCCGGCCATGGTCTTTTCGACGATGAAGGCGGTGATGCCGCGCGATTTCCGCTCCGGATCGGTCTTGGCGTAGACCACCAGCGTTTCGGCGTCGGGGCCGTTGGTGATCCACATTTTCGAGCCTTTGAGCACATAGCGATCGTTGCGCTTTTCGGCGCGCAGCTTGAGCGAGACGACGTCGGAGCCGGCGCCCGATTCCGACATGGCCAGCGCACCTGCCCTTTCGCCCGAGCACAATGCCGGCAGGAATTTCTCCTTCTGCGCAGGTGTCGCCCAGCGGTTGATCTGGTTGACGCAGAGGTTCGAATGGGCGCCGTAGGAAAGGCCGACCGAGCCCGAGGCGCGCGAAATCTCTTCCACCGCAATGACATGGGCGAGGTAGCCCATGCCGCTACCGCCGAAATCGGGATCGGCGGTGATTCCAAGCAGGCCGAGCGCGCCGAGTTCTTTCCACAGATGCGCGGGGAACTGGTTGCTGCGGTCGATCTCGGCGGCGATCGGCGCTATTTTCTCCTGGGCAAAGCGGCGCACCAGATCGCGCAGCGCCTCGATGTCCTCGTCATGCCCGAAGCTGAGTGTGTTCGTGTACATGCCGTTCCCTCCTGCCGCATGACCCCGAAATCAACTTTGATTTTCGGAAAGGATCATGCGCGAAATCAAAATGCTACAGCGTCATTTGCGCGTCCGAAGGGACGCGCGGCGCTGTAAGTCTTGCCGTCTATGTTCGCGCCAACCAGGCGCATTGTCATTGAAAGATATGTCGCCGTGACTTCAGCCATCGACAGCCGCTCGCCCGGCCGGAACCAGACGATGACGCCGGTCATCATCTGGATCAGCGCCATGGCAGTGAGCCCGGTGTCATCGACACTGAAGGCGCCGGCCTCCGCGCCGTCGCGCAGGATGGCGCGCAACTCCTTCTCATAGGCGGTGCGCATGCGAAGGATCTGCGTCAGCCGGTCATGTGACAGGCTGCGCAATTCCATGTTCGAGACATGGGTGGAGTGGCGGCGCTCGATGTGGAAAGCGATGTGGTTTTCGATATAGGCGGCAAGCCGCGTTGCCGGATCGGCAGCGTCGGGGCGTGCGGCGTCCCACGCTTCGATCAGCCCTTCCATATGTTCGCGCATCAGCGTGAACAGCAGGTCTTCCTTCGTCGGAAAATAGCGGTAGAGCGCGGCCGCCTGGACGCCGACCTCGGCGGCAAGCTGTCGCATCGACGTCGCCTCATAGCCGAAGCGGGCGATCAGGCTGACCGCCGCCTCGCGGACGGCCGCTTCAGTTTTTTCGCCATCGGATCCCGTTGTGCGTGCCATGATCGCCTCCCGGTATTTAGTAATAAAACGAACGTTCGATTAATTCAAGCGGCAATAAAGTGGTTCCGTCTAGACAATGATCCGAAAGTCGATGGGCGCGTCGAGGAGTTCGAATTCTTCGATCTCGACCTTCGAAACCGAAGCACCCCGTGGCCCTTGCCGGAGCCGTTCGATCATTGTGGAAACCGCAGCATCGGCACCGGCAATCGAGGCCGTCACCGTGCCGTCTCGTTCATTGCGTACCCAACCTACGAGGCCAAGCCCTATCGCTTCGCGTCGCGCCCACATCCGGTAGCCGACGCCTTGCACCTTACCATGCACGCGCGCCTGCACCGCCTTTTGCCGGTCGTTATCTCCCATGCTCAAGAACTGGCGCGGGATCGGACGAAAGCAACAGCCTTGAACGGTTGGATTGTTGTTGGATCGACGGAAGCCGGGGACCCGGCTGGTTCTGTCTTGGCCTTTGGCGGCATTGGCAGGCCGTGTCGCGACGGCAATCGGCCGGGCTAGTTTCCCCGTGCCGCGGCGAGCGCGCCGGGCAGTTCCTCGGCAAAGATATCGAGCTCATGATCGAGGCCGACGCTGACCCTTATGCAACGGTCGAGCCCTGGCGCCATCGGTTTGCGAATGAACACGTCGCGCGACAAAAGATTTTGCAGCACTTTCAGCGCGAAGGCGCCGTCCTTGCCGCAATCGATGGTGACGAAATTGGTCGCCGATGGCAGCGGCTTCAGCCCGTTCGTCTCGGCAATCCCGGCTATACGTGTGCGTCCGGCAGCGACTCGCGCCACCACGCTGTGCAGCCAGTCTTGGTCGGCCAGCGCCTCGACGCCGGCGATCTGCGCCATGCGGCTGACGCCGTAATGGTTGCGGATCTTCTCGAAATCGCGGATCACCTCAGCCTCGGCCACCGCATAGCCGCAGCGAATGCCGGCCAGCCCGTATGCCTTGGAGAAGGTGCGCATGCGGATGACGTTGGGCCGCGCGACATCGATCGGCGGCAGCGACGAGGTCGGCCCCAATTCGCCATAGGCCTCGTCGAGCACCAGCATGGTGGTTTCCGGCAAGGCTTCGATAAAGCCGATGATCTCGCTCGCTTCCCACCAGCTGCCCATCGGATTGTCCGGGTTGGAGAGATAGACCAGCGGCGCCTTTTCTCGGGTGACCGCCGCCAACAGGCCGTCAAGACTTTCCTTGTCGTTTTCGTAAGGCACCGTGACCAGCCGGCCGCCGACGCCGGCAATGTGGAAATTGAACGTCGGATAGGCGCCGAGCGAGGTGACCACCGCGTCGCCAGGCGCGACATACATGCGCGTCACCAGGCTAAGCAGCCCGTCTATGCCTTCGCCGACCACGACGTTTTCGGCGCCGATGCCGAGATGGGCGGCCGCAGCCTGCTTCAGCTCGTAATTGTCGGGATCGCAATACATCCACTGGTCACGCGCGACGCTCTCCATGCGCTCGATAACGCGCGGCGAAGGCCCGAAACTGCTCTCATTGGCGCCGATGCGAGCGCGAAACGCACGTCCGCGCTCGCGCTCCTGCGCTTCCGGTCCGACAAACGGCACCGTGGAGGGAAGCGCGCCGACAAGCGGCGTGAGGGCAGGGCGCTGGCGCATGGCAAAAGCTCACGAGAAAATGGCTCTTCTTGCTAGCGTGCCCGATAGGACGGCGCAAGTTCTGGCGAGGCGCAAGGCGGCGCCTTTGCCGATCTGCCGGTTGAGCCAGAAAACCCCTCGAGATCCGCACGGCGACCGATCAGTCCGGACGCCTCACAAGAAAAACCCGGCGGTTGCCCGCCGGGTTCGATTTTCAGCCAGGTTCTGCCTGTTAGAACGAGCGCTGGAAGCGGAGGAGACCGCCGATGCTGCTCTTCTTGTCGGCATTGGTAAAGTTGGAGAAGTTGGCGTCGTCGAACTTGCCTGCGTTGAGGTAGTCGACTTCGGCCGTGACCGTGAAGCCGGGAACAACGTCGTAGGCGATGTTCGCGGCGACGCCGAGGTTCTTCCACTCGTCATACGAGACCTGGGCATTAAACGAGGTCTTCTCGTTTATGGTGTAGGTGCCGCCACCCCAGAATGCCCAGTTGCCGCCCCACTGCTTGTAGAAACCGCGGCCACCGGCGTTGATCGCGTTGCCGTTGTGAATCAAGGTCGTGTCGTCATTCAGGTTGTCGTCGGTGCCGTAGCCGCCCATGATGAACAGCGACAGGTTCTGCATCGGGGTGATGTCCAGGCGAACCTTGCCGGCGACTTCTTCATAGTTGCTGTCATAAGCGACGACGCCGGTGATGGCGCCCCAGCCCTGCGTGTACTTCACGCCGCCGACGACATGCGGAACGTAGCTGTCGATCGTGCCGACGACGCCCGAGCCTTCTTCAAGAGAGACGACGGCCGAGAAGCCGTTGCCCGCATCGAAGTAGTACTGGACCACGTTGGTGTCGAAATCGCCGTAGGGAACGAGCGTATCCTGGAGGACGTTGCCGGCGTAGCCGATGAACGTGTCGAAGGCCGATTCGTCCTTACCGACGCGCAGGCCACCGAGCTGGATCCAGGCGAAGTTCAGCGAAACGTTCTTGTTGCCGGCAGGGTTGGAGTTGAACTCGTCTGCTTCCGTGGTCGGATCGTCTGCCGACGGGTAGCCGTTACGATTGCCGAAGTTGAAGCGGGTCTCGGTGTAGGTCTTCAAGGTGCCGAGTTCGGTTTCCTGGCCGGTCCAGGTCTTCAGCGTGAAACGGGCATTCTTGTAGAAGGTGTCCTGCTCGTCGCCATCCTTATGGTCGAAGGACCTCGCACCGTCGAACGAGCCGACGTCGCCGGCGCCGATGTCGTAGCGGACATAGCCGCCGATGCGCAGGCAGGTTTCGGTGCCGGGGATGTAGAAGTAGCCGGCGCCGTAGACGTCGCAGATCTTGACGTATTCAGCCGGTTCCGGCTCGGCGACGACGACGGCGTCGGCGGCGCGCGCACCGGAAACTGCGATCAAGGCCGCAG
>NZ_JAMYUO010000021.1:0-119336 GCF_040323125.1 Mesorhizobium sp. M0062 | reverse complement strand
TTGGGGGTGCCCCACTCGGTGCGCCACGCGTGGGGGTTAAAACAAACACACAACCCGTTCACGGCCGGGGCTATACTCCCGCCTATTTTTGGGGGGGGGGGGGGGGCGCGGGGGGCCCCCGCTTCTGCTACTGCGCGAACGCCTCTGGAGTCGATTTTTAGCAGCTCATTGGCGTGATCTTCAGTTCCTTAGCCACAAAGCCCGGCGGAGAAGAGTATGCTGCCTGGCCTATTCATTGGCCCAAGTCCGCTTGCCACGGCAGCTATCGTTGTCATTTTTACATCAGACGATCGTCTCGTGAGCAGTGGACCGCAAAGTTGCGAAGACGCAGTTGCCCTTTGCTTCTACTGTGCATAGAAGCCATTTGTGCGGGCAGAGGTACAAAAATGGGTGCGGTGCTGTGGGAATAAAATTCGAAAAGCTAAATAAACTGCGGGAGTCTCTACTAGAGGCAAATCACGATTTCCGCGCCAGCACCCAATTGTTCAATAGCTTGGATGTCGCGAAAATTGATCGCGAAATGGATCTTGAAGGTCGTGGAACGCAGCGAGGCGAGGCTAACCAGCCCCCGAAAACGGCCAAGAATTTCGACGATATAGAGCACACAGTTATCGAGAGGGTCGAGGACGAAAAGAAGGCCGCACATCACACACTCGAAGACAGCCTACAGCTACTCTCCGGCCGATTGGCTGGCCTCGACTTTGAAGAGCAGTTTGGTCTGATCCGTCAGGCGAACGCCGCCAGTGTTTCCGATTTCAAGGCCTCGATCGCGGTGGGCCTGGACGAACTTCACGGATTGCGCAAATCGCTCAACGATGCGGAGAAAGAACACGACTGGTTCAAACAGAAGCACGGGCTTGTCCGGGCTGTGAGGGTTCAACACGGAGCGGCCCATGGTTTCCGAGTGTCCCTGCTAATCTTCCTGTTCCTCATTGAAACGGCGATGAACGGAAATTTCCTCGCAAAGGGAAATGAACAGGGATTCTTTGGCGGGCTCCTCGAAGCCGCCGCTTTCTCGTTTTTGAACATCGGCGCCGCTCTGCTGTTCGCAATATTCTGTGCACGCCTGGTGACTCACAGATCGCTTTTTGTGAAGTTGATCGGCGCGCTGTCGATAGTGGCCTATATCGGCTTGGCATTGACCATAAACCTAGCGCTTGCGCATTACCGCGAGGTTAGCGGGTCCTTTGTGGACGGAGCCGGCGTCGAGGTCGTGCGCAGCATGCTCGCCAATCCGGCTGGCCTTATGGACGTGAAATCCTGGCTTCTGTTCGGCATTGGTCTCATGTTTTCGATCTTTGCGTTTATCGACGGCTGGTTCGTTCTCGACCCATACCCGGGCTATGCGGGTGTCGAAAACAGATTGGTGGCTCGCCGGGAAGACTACATCGAGCGCAAGAGCGAGCTCATCGAGGCTCTGCAAGAGGTGCGCGATGAGCACAACGAGAAGGTGGAGGACATCGTCAAGCGGCTGGGGAGCAGACGCAGGGAGCATCGAGCGATCATCGACCATCGGTCGAGGCTGCTGACGCTCTTTGCGCAGCATCAAGACCAGCTGGAGCGAGCCTGCAACCAGCTTCTCTCAAAGTACAGGGAGGCCAATTTCCAGGCCCGCACAGAGCCAGCGCCAAAACATTTTGCCACACCCTACAAACTTGAGCGCATAAAACCCCTGATATCGTCCGACGATGAATGGAGCGAGAAGGACCTGGGCGCCTCAATTCGTGACGCGCAGGAAGAACTCAACGCTCAGGTGCGGCTCATCGGGCTGGAATGCGAGCGCGGGATCGAACAGTACCGAGATCTCGACAAGCTTCATCCGGATAGCGTGAATGGCTAGGCGGGGTCGCAGAAGAAAGAAAGGCAGTGGCGGCACAATTGTCGCAGCAGCCGGATTGGCCGTGCTGTCGGCTGTGATGCTGGCCGGTTTTGTTTGGATGTGGTCGAGATCCGGGAAGGACCAAATCGACATCAGCACGAATTGCCCACTGAAGGGACCTGTGAGCCTGACAGCGGTCTTGATCGACGCCACCGACCCGATTTCGCCGATAACCATCGCGGATCTGAAGAATGAATTCCGCAAGACCATTGGGCGCGTCGAGCCTGGCGGCTATCTCAAGATATTGACGCTGGGCGCGAGGCCCGGCGACCTGACTGTGATGTTTGATGGATGCAATCCGGGCGACGGCTCGACGGTCGACAGCTGGACGAACAATCCGTCTCGGCGGCAGAAGAAATGGGAAGATGCGTTCGAGGACCCTTTGACGAACCTTCCCGACAAGATTCCCAATGGAGAATCCGCGAGCCAATCTCCGATCATGGCCGGAATTCAGAAAATCAAACTGTCGCTATTCGATAGCAGTTTGGCGAAAGAGAAGACCGCTAAGCGAATAATAGTCGCGTCAGATATGATCGAACATACGGCGCTGTACTCACAATATCGTTCGGGTCTCGATTATCAGAAGTACCTTGATAGCGCGGCTGACAGGACTTACGGGACATCGCTCGATGGCGTCGGGTTTACGATACTCTACGTCGATAGGGCGAAGAAGCCATTTGGCTCTTTCGAACATGCAGAGTTCTGGACCCGGTGGGTTCAAAGCCATCATGGTGATTTTGAGAAGCTGGTAGGGTTGGAGGGGTTAAACTAATGGCCAAGAAGCGAGGGGAGTCGTTCTTAGGACATCCGAGCCTGCCCCTTTTCGTCTTTGCGACGCTAACCCTGGGTGGCTGCGTGTTCATCGCAATAGCCAAGCTGTCGGGCGTAGACCCTATAATGGCGGCGAGCGCACCGGTGTGCCTCATGCTCATCTATCTTGCCGCGTCCGTCTTCACCGGCAAGCTACGGCTCCACGATGAGCAAACAGGCGACAATCTCTACTACATGGGTTTCCTGTTTACGTTGACGAGTCTCGGCGTATCGCTGTTTCAGTTTGGTTCCGAAGGATCCACCGACACAATCGTGAGGAACTTTGGTATCGCGGTGACGTCGACGATCACGGGCATTGCTTTGCGGATCTTTTACAATCAGATGCGCCGCGATCCTGCCGACATCGAACGGACGGTCAGGCACGAACTCGCGGATATGACGCGGCGTGTAAGAGCCGAGATGGAAAGTGTAACCAGGGAATTCGCTGACTTTCGCCGCGTAAGCAATCAGATGTTGGAGGAGGGTTTTGCCGAAATCGCCGTTCAAGCGGAGCGGAACGGAGAGCACATAAGATCGGCCCTGGATAAAATCGCGATGGAATCGATCAGACCAGTTCAAGAGGCCTCGGGAAAGCTCAGCAATGCTTTGAGCCACAATTTTGGGCAGATCGAAAGTCAGTTCTCGTCGATCGCACAGCGCGTCGAGGCGGCAGCCGATCTGCTCGACAAAGCCAACAGCTCAATGTCCTCTTCAGTTGGCAGACTGGGTGAACAGGCCGAAAGCGTAGCCACCAAGTTGGAGAAGGTTGTCGTCCCTGATGAGGTCCTTAAGAACGATCTGGCGCCGATGGTGAAACTTCTTGGCAGCGCGGTCGCTCAGTATGCTGTCAAAACAGAGACGGCTTCGCAGGAACAGCAAGCCCGCATGGCGGGCATCGTTGATGCTGTGGCTAAAGTGGCCGCAGGTGTGGAAAAGGCTGTGGCAGCCGCAGAGCAAACAGCGGAGAGCGTCCAAGCGCAACAACGCTTGACCCAGGCGCTTGCCGCAGTGGTGCAAAAGCAAAGCAAGGACACCGGAGACCTTGTCGCAACCTTGGCAGGAAGAACCCTTCACGCGCCGAGGCCTGTTCCCCCTCTCAACGCTCCTATCGCGATTGAACAGCCACTGGCAGATCTGGCCGCAAATGACACCGTCGAGAGCGCACCAATTCGGGTCGAGCCTGAGCCCCAACCAGACGCTTTCCAAACTCTGGGAAGCGAGCCTCCCGCCGAACGAACGGAACCGCCTAAGCGAACCAGTTGGTGGGGCAGGTGAGTGACGCTGGCGGGACTTCGGTCGCCTTCGAGCGCAAGGGTTTTGGCCGCGGTTTGATACTGGGCCTGACCATGGCCGAGACGATGCTGCTTTTGGTGTTCTGCCTGTTGCTAGCAGCCGGTGCTATCATCACGAAAAAGCAGAAAGAGACCGATGAGGCACTGCGAGCCACTCAATCAAACAAGGAAAACGTGCAGAGGCTCGAAGCCGAGAACAAGCGGCTTCTGGCTCAGATAAAAGCGGTGTTTCAGCCCACGAGGGGAGGAACCGTTCCCGACGAACAATGGCGCGAGCTGGTCCTGGCCAAGGATGCTGTTAAGTCGGTCAAGGAAGCAGGTATTTCTCTGGAGGAGGTCGTGCGAAATGCCCCTGTCGCGAAAGTCCTTGCGGACAACGACATAAGCATTGATCAGACCAAGGCCATGATAGATGCGGCGAAGGTCTTGAGAGAATTTGGTTACGCCGGCACCGACAAAGGGCTGCAGGATCTGGCTGATGTGCTCAAGGAGGCTGCAGAGCCGACGCAAGCAGCAAAACCTCACGATTGGCCGCCGATCATCAGTCTCAGCGAACTGGATGGCTATAATTTCGATACCGGAAGCGCAGAGCTTTCGAATGCCTTCAAAACAAAGTTGCGCGATCTTGCGAAGACCATCGCCGGGACTGCGACCTCGTACGGTGTCGACGTGATTGAGGTAATTGGACACACGGACGAACAGGCAATGGCGGGCGAATCCTCCAACATGGACAAGGGGCTCCAACCGGTCCTGTCAGGGAAAGTGGAAATCGGCTCACTCCATCCCGCCGACAATGCCGGTCTTGGGCTGGCCCGCGCGATTTCAGTTACAAGTGTGCTCAGTGACATGCCCGCATTAAAGGGGTTTACGATTTTGCCGATGTCTGGTGGTCAGCTCATCCTGCCCGGCGATCATCTCACCGACGGAGCGCAGATTGGCGATGTACGGGCTCGAAGGCGCATCGAGATTAGGGTGAGGCAGCGATCAAAATTGGCGCCGGTTGGTGGCGCCAAGCCATGAATGGGGACGAGAGACTGGCGCCTTAGTCGGTACGGCAGTTGAGTTGGGGGGATTGGGCTATGGGGTTTTACGTTCGAAAATCGATCAGTGCGGGACCATTCCGCTTTAACTTTTCGTCCGGTGGGGTTGGCGCTTCCGTTGGCGTGAAGGGCCTCCGCATCGGCACTGGGCCAAGAGGTCACTACATCCACGCCGGCGTGGGTGGGCTCTACTATCGTGGCACTTTAGGCAAGGCCAGCGCGAAGAAGGTAGTTCAGCTCTCTCAGACCCCATCTGCGCCGCAACCCCGTCCACAATCCTCGCGCCCGGAATACGTCTCTGACGGCGTCGTGATGAGAGAAATCGAGTCCCGCGATGTGGTGGAAATGCGTGACGAGACATTCGCCAATGTGCTCGATGAAATCAATGCCAGGCAATCGCAGACGCGGCTGTCCGTAGCACTCGCGGTTTTGTTCGGGATTGCAGGTTTCCTTGTGGGGACCAAGCTCGGAGGTGCCGCACCGGTGCTGGGCATCGGTGCCTTTGTGCCGGGTATGCTCATTGGCAAATGGTTTGACAGTTACCGCCGGGTGAGCGTGCTCTATTACGATCTGGAAAAAGACGCGGAGGCCGCCTACGGGCGACTTGTCGGCGCGTTCGAAACTCTCACCGGCTGCGCAGGGAGATGGCATGTCGCTGCCGGCGGCAAGATAGAGGATCTGACTGCTTGGAAGCGAAATGCCGGGGCCAGCATGCTGGTCGACAAAAAGCCCACGACCCTTACAAGCTCCTTGCCGAAGGTTGTACGCAGCAACGTTACTCCTCCTTCAATCCATGTGGGTCGGCAGGTGCTCTTCTTCATGCCTGACCTAGTGCTGGTGAAGGACGGAAACCGATACGGCGCAGTCGGATATGCCGATCTGCAGACCCAATTCGCCCCGAGTAATTTTATCGAGACCGGCAAAGTTCCATCTGATGCGGAGATCGTGAGCTACACCTGGGCTCACCCAAACAAAAACGGCGGGCCTGACAAGCGCTTCAAAGACAATCGGCAGATCCCTGTATGCCGCTACGAAGCGTTGCGGTTTTCTAGCCCGTCCGGACTTAACGAGCTGGTGGAATTTTCCAAGACAAACGTCAGCCAGCCCTTTTGCCAGGCTCTATCGGCACTCGCGCAATTGCATCGAAGCTCCGACCGCCAATTCATAACGCTAAATGCGCACGCTAGGGAGTGATGGTTGGGGATGGGCTCAAAGCGTGAGCCCAGGTCAGCAAACGCCTTCGCACGGAATCCCGTCGCTATCTCGATCCAACTTGCTCCCCCATGAGCAGTTGGCGAGATACCAACGTGCTTCTTCGCAAGATGAAATCTGCGTGCACAAGCGGCGAGGTTGGCATGAGTAGCTCTGTGCTACTTGGCGACGGCTGACAAGCCCAAGGGGGCTTTTGGTTGGGCTCGCAGATTCGGCATGTTGTTCGCGCCAATCCCAAGGGTTGTCAAACGTCCCAATCCAGATTCCAACCTTTGCGGTTTCAGCATTAGTTTGCTGTTGCGCATAGGCGCCGTGGCTATAGCGGGGCCAGTCCAAGGCTTGGCCATGTTCGACCATCCAGGACGCGGCGCTGACACCGTCCGCGCGCCGACAATCACCGACGAAGCGACGGTACCGATCCCATGAAACAAATGTGCATTGGACAGGCTGCGAAGCCGCAAGGAAATTCGCCAATGCTTCGGCCGCCCGGCGCCCGCAGGGGTATTGATGTGCGCTAGCGTCATTGCAGTATTGGCGGCTTTCGGGTGCATCGATGCCGTTGAAGCGGACGCGCTGCCCGTGGATCTCTATCGTGTCTCCATCAATCACCGATGCTATGCCTACTATCGGCGCCCGTCTCGACCCGGCCGAGTTTGCTATATCGAGACCACGTAACTGGTCACCCGAGCCTGTAAAATAGTGGGTCGCGTAAGCAGCCAAGGCCACCACGATCACCAGGATCAGAGGCAAGCGCACATCTGGAGAGAAACGTCTGCGGACGATTGGTTCAGCGCCGCGCCTTGGTCGCGCGCGGCGACGATGAGAATAGCGATTGTTATTCAATTTCCGATCCTTTGCGAAACGCAAGCTGCATGATTTGTAACGTGCCTCTGCACCATTCATAGGCGCCTTTTTCGCTGGCGCTGGTTTGCCTTGTAGTTCGGCGCTTTGACCACCATGGTGCCTTCGCAGATCAGCCCGAAGTCACGACTTTGTAGTTACCTTTTCCGTAAACACGACCATCTTTCCGCGCTCGAGCCTACAAGTTTTCTCGGAATGAAATTAGGAGGCCGATTCAAAAAGAAGTCGGCTTGTGCGCCAGTTGGTCGTGGCCGGCGAGGCGGATGCCAGAGCTGCCAACACCTCGTCCACACGTACGATGGCATTTTGTCTGAAAGGGAACCTCGAGATCAAGGTGGGGATGCGAAGTGTCCGGAACATTAAACAAACATCCGCAATTTTTCCACCAAGCCGCAGTGCTCACAATACTAAACGATTGAAGTGTTGGTGGTAGCCATTCGAGGTTGAAAAACCAGCATTTTATGTTGCGGACTGCCCTTGTCTAGGCTCTATGTGTCCAGCCTATCAGGGGGGTGTGAGTGTCGGAAGTTGAAAAATCGGTCTTCCAAAGCGATCTGCCTTTAAAGGAAAAGCTCGAGCGAGCCAGGATGGAATTGCTCGACCTTTCTGCTCGCAACCGACTTTTGAATGTGCCACGGTTTTCAAAGAGCGCGAAGACGATCGATATTGTCGACGAGAGGTCGTCTGAGATCTATCGATTGCTGGTGAGCGAAGGAAAGGCTTTTACCTTCCTGGCCGGCAAGCCGGATCGGCCGAAGGCAGGCCAGGTTGAAAGCAGCCCTCCAGACGAGGAAATCGACTATTCCCCCGTTGCTCTTGCTCAGCCTGAGGACGAAGGATTCGACGACAGAGGGGTATCTGCGCGACATTCTGACACCAAGCTTCAGACGAGGATGACCCCAACGGGGCTGCAGCGCCGGCTCCTTGATCTCTACCACGACGCCCGCACACTTGAGGAAGAGCAGGGCGTCAATATCCTCTTTCTGGCCCTTGGCATGCTGAAGTGGATTGACCCGAGCAACAAAGAAAACATCCGTCAGGCTCCTCTCATTTTGGTCCCGGTACGGCTGGAGCGAGGGGCCGCTGGAGAAAAGTTTCGGCTGCGAGCTCGTACGGAAGATCTTACCGCAAACCTCTCCTTGGAACTCTATCTCGACCGCATTCACAAGCTCGCCCTGCCGCGTTTTGAAGTAGGAGACGACTTCGACGTCTCGGCCTATCTCGAAGCCGTTGCCGAAGCAGTGTCGACCAAAGAGGGTTGGCAGGTTCTTGCCGATGATATGGTGCTCGGCTTCTTCTCGTTCGCTAAGTTCTTGATGTACCGTGACCTGGATCCGGATCTCTGGCCGGATGGCGCAAAGATTATCGAACAACCGAAGATCCGCTCGCTTCTTTCAGATGGTTTCGAAACACGCGAACCGCTGATGTCGGACGACATTGCGATTGATCCGCATATCGCGCCTGCCGAAATGTTGCATATCGTCGACAGTGACAGTTCTCAGACGCTGGCGATCCATGATGCAAGAAAGGGTCGCGACCTCGTTATCCAAGGTCCTCCCGGGACAGGAAAATCGCAGACGATCGCAAACATTATCGGGTCGGCCGTTGCCGATGGAAAGACCGTGTTGTTCGTTGCGGAAAAAATGGCCGCACTTGAGGTCGTAAAGCGACGGCTTGACACTGCGGGGGTGGGGGACGCCTGCCTTGAGCTCCATAGCAACAAGGCAAACAAGCGCATGATGCTGGAGGAGTTGCGGCGCACCTGGCAACTCGGATCGCCTCGCGGACAGCTTGCTTCTTCCCTTACTGAACGCCTGCTGGAGGCTAGGGATAAACTCAATGCACATGCTACAAGGATGCATGTTCCATTTGGAACGTCCGAACTCACTCCATACCAGGTTCTTGGCCAGCTAACCCGACTAAGGCAGAACGGGCAAAAGACAGTTGATATTGAACTTGAGGATGCCACCGCTTGGACGAATGACGGTGTCTCGCAACGTCGCAAACTTCTCGATGACGTGTCTCAGCGGATCAACGAGATCGGCTTGCCGATCCACCACCCATGGCGGGGAGTTGGCCTGGATGTCGTCCTACCAACGACCATTGAGAGGCTCGTCCCACGCATTGCGTCGTCGCTGGATCAAGCAAAGGCTCTGCACGCCAAACTGGCCGATATTGCTGAGCGGATCGAGGCGAAGCCTCCGCAAATCCTCAGCGACAGCGGCGAGGTAGAAGATCGCGCTGAGCTTCTCGCGTCCGCACCTGGACTTCCTGCCGAGGCGCTAGTCTCGCCGGTTTGGGATGAGCGTCCAAAGGACATTGCATCGCTTCTCTGGACAGGAACAGATTTCAACCGCAAATCCGAGGAACTGTCGGAGCAGTTGGTGGCGACGGCTATCGACACGCCAATTGAAGGTCTCGAGACAGAGCTTGCTAAGCTTCCTTCAGACTTTCCGAAAGATGGTTTCGTTCGTGCGCGCCAGCTAACCGTGTTGCTCCCACGCTTAAGAGAAGAAGCTGAGCGGCTAAATCAAGAACTGGGGTCTACGGTTTTACCGGACACGCTTGCAGGACTCCTCAGGTTAGTGATGACCGGCGAGAGAGTTGCGGCAGCCCCCGATGCGAGCCCTGAGGCATTCGCAGCCACAGTTTGGGACTCCGGGCTGGAACAGGCTGGTGACCTTGCCGACAGCGTAGCAACGCTAGAGACTGCTAGAGCCGAGCTTCAGGGCAAAGTTGTTGATGCCGCGTGGAGTACCAACGTGGCCGCGGCGCGGCAAGCGCTCGCCGAGCACACGGGAATATTGAAAGCATTAAATGGCGACTACCGTCGTGCCACTGCACTTGTGCGGACTATTTTGGTGGCCCCTAGCGCTCCTGCGGCGGAGATAGTGGGTCTCCTCGACATTCTAATGAAGGGCCAAGCGGCCGCAGCAAAAGTGCGCGAAGGCGACGCCTTTGGCGGTTCCGCCTTCGGAGCCGATTGGCGCGGTGAGAGATCGTCTTCGGCACCACTCCAGGCCTTAGTGGAGTGGATGCGCACGCTGAGGGGACTTGGCTCGGAACCGCGAATTATAGCCGGGCGGATGGCGGAGCGCTCTGAAGCGGGCGCGCGTGCGGTCCGAGTTCGTAAGGTGATCGACATCGGTCAGCCGATTATCGAGGGGTTTTGGAACGATTTAGGCCACCTTGCGTCATCCCTGCAAGGTGACGTGGCTTCCGCCGAGCGGGCCTCGCTGCAAATGATGGAAGCGAAGGCAAGCACTGTAGCTCAAGCCGATGACGCGTCACGACAGGTTCTGACTGACGTTCCAGATCTGATCAGTGAGCGGGTGGAGATACTACGCCGACTAGGCAGACTACAAGCGCTTGATCAAGAGATCGAGGACGGGGAAAGCCTTGGCAAGTTCGCATTCGGCTCGTCGTGGCTCGGTCGAGGATCCGATTGGGCCGCTCTCGCGCAAGCCGAACTTTGGCTGAGAGAAAATGGCTCAATCCGGCATTTGGCTGCGCGGTTGCCTGAAAGAAAAGAGATCGCAAACTTGGCGCGTTCAGCGCGTGAAGCGGCCCAAGCGGCAGCGCGGGAATTGAAGGCGCTTGCAGGGGATTTGAAAGCCGATGCTCCCTCCTTGTTTGGAGTAGACGATTTTCCAGACGTCGCGATAGTCGAGGTTGTTTCTCGACTGGAGGGGTGGCTTGATCATCAGGAACAGCTCTCAAAATGGGTTGCCTATGGAGAGCGATCCGAAACAGCCCGAAAGGCTGGACTGGGACAGTTGATAGACGGCCTGGCCAACGGCCAGATTACAACAGGATCGGCGCGATCAGTCTTCGATATGGCCTACTACGAACGAATGTTTCTAGCGATGGCGACCGATGAGCCGGAGCTGGCAAGGTTCGACGGGGAATTGCATTCCAGGGCTGTACGTGACTTCGCGGATCTGGACCGACAGAGGATCAAGGCCGGTGCCATCGAAGTTGTGACGGCTCATCACCGAAAAATTCCTTCAAGAGACGGCGGAGCTGGACCAGTCGGACTGCTTCGTTCTGAGATGGCGCGCAGACGGGGCCACATGCCTATCCGGCAGTTGATGCAGAAGGCAGGGCCTGCCATCCAGGCACTCAAGCCAGTGTTCATGATGAGCCCGCTTTCGGTGGCCCAATTCCTGTCGCCCGGCAGGATGTCCTTCGATCTTCTTGTGATGGACGAGGCGTCTCAGATACAGCCTGTGGACGCGCTCGGCTCGATCGCCAGGGCCAATCAGGTGGTCGTTGTTGGCGACGAACGCCAACTGCCACCCACGACATTCTTCGCCAAGGTGACAGGCTCGCAGTCTGAAGATGACGAGGGTGAGGGCGCGCAGGTCGCCGACATCGAAAGCATCCTCGGCCTGTTCACGGCCCGCGGCTTGCCGCAGCGTATGCTCCGCTGGCACTACCGTAGCCGTCACCAATCTCTGATCGCCGTATCGAACAGCCAGTTCTACGAGAACCGGCTTTTCATCGTGCCAAGCCCCTATACCCAAGAGGCAGGCATGGGGTTGCGGTTTCATCATGTGCCAGAGGGGGTCTTCGATTCCGGTGGCACAGGAACCAATCCGGTAGAGGCGAGAGCAGTAGCCGAAGCGATCATCCGTCATGCGAAGGTGAACCCGCGAGAGACTCTAGGCGTTGCAACATTTTCGGTTAGCCAACGCCGCGCGATCCAGGATGAACTCGAAGGGCTGCGGCGACTAAATCCCGATACGGAGGAGTTCTTTCACGCGCACCCCAGCGAGCCATTCTTCGTCAAGAGCCTTGAAAATGTTCAAGGCGATGAGCGCGACGTGATCATGATCTCAGTGGGGTATGCCAAGAATGCGCAGGGGTACATGGCCATGCGTTTCGGCCCTCTTGGTGCGGAAGGCGGCGAGCGTCGGCTCAACGTCCTCATAAGCCGCGCCAAGCGCAGCTGCGAAGTATTCGCGTCCATCACAGACGAGGACATCGACCTGGAGCGTGGCAAAGGGAAAGGCATCTTCGCCTTCAAGCTCTTCTTGCACTACGCGAGAACAGGACGAATTTCGCTTGCCCAGGCCACGGTTCGCGAAATGGATTTAATCTTTGAAGAGCAGGTAGCCAACGCGCTGATCGGAAAGGGTTACCAGGTTCATGCTCAGGTTGGCATTGCAGGCTTCTTCATCGATCTCGCGGTTGCTGATCCGGAGAGGCCAGGCCGCTATATTCTTGGCATCGAATGTGATGGCGCAGAATATCATTCATCGCGCTCGGCCCGAGATCGAGACCGGCTACGGCAGTCTGTTCTGGAAGACCATGGTTGGATAATCCATCGCATCTGGAACGCTGACTGGTTTCAGAGGCCACGCGAGCAGCTGGAGCGAACCATATTAGCGATTGAGGCTGCGAGAAAAGAGCTCGATGAGCGGGCCGAATTGGGGGTCCAGAGAAATCGTGCTGTAGCCGTGCAGGTTGTTACGGTCGACAGAGGCAACGTGACGGAAATCGGTCTCGAAAGCACAAAGGGATCCGAGATACCCAATCGAGCCTACGAAGAGGCCGAACTAAACCGACCGGGATCGTTCGAACTCCACGAGACGCCCAGCGGAATCATGGCCGGACTGGTCGAGCAGGTGGTGGCTATAGAAACACCAATCCATGTCGACGAAATAGTTTCGCGTATTCGGGGCGCGTGGGGTCTGCAGCGGGCCGGTGGCAGGATTCAGGATGCAATCGAGCGAGGGGTAGGCCTAGCGCAGAGAGGTGGTGCAGTAGCCCGTCGAGGCAGCTTCTGCTTCAAGCCAGGTGCTCCTGTTCGTCTCAGGGACCGCAGCGGCGTCGTGTCCGCTGGATTGCGCAAGCCCGAAATGATTGCGCAGGACGAAGTCGCCCAAGGCGCCATGGAAGTCGTGAAATCCAACCTCGGCGCGACGGAGGAAGAAATCGCAATAACCGTTGCGAGAATGCTGGGCTTCAAAGCCACAAGTGCACAATTGCGGCAGTTGATTTCAGCTGGGGTCGCCGATTTGATTGCCAAGGGCTTGCTGCGGCCCCAAGACGGTTTGTTGGTGGCCGGCGAGTCCGCGAGCGAGGCATTAGCTGAAGTGTGACCGGGCATTGTAGAGCCCTCGTTGCAATCTCTGTTGAAGCTCGGAACACCTCTTTTGCTGGCGGAGGCCGAATGGCATTTCGATTCGTACACACGGCCGATATTCATCTCGACTCGCCGCTGCGTTCGCTCGCGATGCGTAATCCCGATCTTGCCGGGCTCGTGGGCGACGCCAGCCGCCAGGCATTCGTTTCGATAGTGGATCTCTGCCTAGAGGAACGCGTGGAGGCGTTGGTAATAGCCGGCGACCTATACGATGGTGATCAAACCTCGATGAAGACGGCGCGGTTCCTGGCAGCGCAGATGACACGCCTGCACCAGGCCGGCATCAGGGTTTTCAAGATCCGCGGCAATCATGACGCCCTGTCGCGGATTTCCAAACAGCTGGTGTTTCCTGACACCGTGACCATTTTTGGCGGTCGTGCTCAGTCGGTATTGCAGACAGCCGGCGGTGTGGACGTCGTTTTCCATGGTTTGAGCTTTGCGAACCCTAAGGCGCCGGACAGCCTGCTGCCCAAATATCCGGCTGCTCGCGAAGGAGCCGTCAATATTGGCATCATGCATACCAGTCTGGCCGGATCGCCCGGTCACGACGTTTACGCGCCCTGCAGCATCGCTGACCTGCACGCCCACGGTTTCGACTATTGGGGGCTTGGCCACATTCATCTTCGCCAAGTCCATTCCGGCGCAAGCACGGTGGTGATGCCGGGAATACCGCAGGGGAGGGATATCAACGAGGCCGGCGAGAAATCAGTCACCCTTGTGACGGTGCGAGACGACCGTTCGGTGGAGATCGAGGAAAGGCTGACCAGCGTTGCGCAGTTCGAAAGGGTCAGCGTCGACCTTACGGGAGCAGTGGAGTGGTCCGAGGCCGTCGCGCGTGTTCGAAACGCACTCGAAGAGATGCGGGCCGCCGTCCGGTCGCGTCATGCTGTGGCCCGCGTTGGCCTAACAGGAACATCACCATTGTTATGGGCGCTGATCCGCGACAGAGATCTCCTTCTTGCCGAAGCCGAACAGGCTGCGGAACAGCTAGGCCATACGTGGGTGGAGAAGCTCGAGCTTGACCTCGCGCCACCTCGGGCGGAGACGGCCGAGGATATTGCTGATCCGATTTTCGAACTCGAGCAATCCATGCGCGCCGATGCCACCTCGGATACCTTCCGCGCCGAGGCGAGGGCGTTCGTCCAAAGGATGGTCGCCGACCTTCCGGCCGACGGACGGGATTTTGCTGGGAAGGACGAAGCCGGGCTGGAACGGTTCCTCGATCAGGTGCTTTCCAAGGGCGCAGACTTGGTGACTTCCCGCCTTAAGTCCGGTGGAGCGTCATGAGGCTGCAGCGCCTTGACCTCATTCGCTATGGAAAGTTCACCGATGGTACGATCGACTTCGGACCCAAACCGGAATCCGGACCTGATCTGCATATCGTGTTTGGCCTGAATGAGGCCGGCAAATCGACAGCGCTTTCCGCCTATCTAGATTTGCTGTTCGGCATCGAGGAACGGAGCCGCTACAACTTCCTGCATGAGTACAGCGCCATGCGCATCGGTGGGGTTCTGGAACTGGCCGGCTCCGAGCACACGTTCACGCGTACGAAACAGCGTACTAATTCGCTATTGAACGCGACGGGCCAATCGATGAGCGAGGTGGCGATCACGGCGCATCTCGCCGGACTGTCGCGTGACGCTTACACGACTATGTTTTCACTCGATGACGAGACGCTGGAAGCCGGCGGAAAATCGATCCTGGAATCGCGGGGCGACCTCGGCAAGCTCCTCTTCACGGCCAGCGCCGGTCTTGGGAACGCAAGCGATACGTTGAACGCCCTCGAGGCCGAAGCAGACGCGCTGTATCGGAAGCAGGCGCATGGCACCGAACTGGCGCTGCTGAAGAAGCGCCTTGTTGACGTGAAGTCGCGCAGGGATGCGATCGACACACTTGCATCGACCTATGAGGGGCTGGAGGCCGAACGTCTCGATGCATCGCAGCAGTACGGCCGAACCATCAGCGATCGGGCGGTGCTGGTGGCCAGGCTGGATACCATTGCTCGTCACGTACGTGCTGCGCCGATGCTGGCGGATATGCGCCGCAAGATTGCCCGGCTGGATCAGCTGCCGGACATCACCTCCCCAGCCCGGACATGGACGGGAAGTGTCACCGAACTAATCGATGACGATGCCAGCCTCAGAACGCGACTGTCCGCAAACATCGATGAGGTCGAGCGGCTGTCGGCAAAAGTCACTGCGGTCGACGAGGACGAACGGATCCTGTCGATTTCCGAACGCATTCGCAGCCTGGCGGAGGGCAAGGTGCGCCATACCGCGGCTGGCTTTGACTTGCCCACTCGCAGGATGGGGCTGCAAATCCTCAACAACACCGCGGCAAGCTGCCTTGCCGCCTTGGGCCGGTCTTCCGAGCCGGATCCTGCCGCACTGCTTCTGCCTGCCGTCACAGTTGGCGTCGTTCGCGCTATGGTCGAGCAGAGGTCCGGTATTGCTACGGGCGCGCGCGCCGCCCGCGACGAGGCGGCGGCAGCACTCGATGCGTTGCAGGTGGCAAGGCAGCGGGTCGGCGAGGAAAGGGCGGTGCCCGAACCCGCCAGGGCAAGGCTGGGCTCGGCTTTGTCGAAAGCGCGAGCAAGCGGACACAAGGCAGAGATCAAGATGGCTCGCGAGGCGGGAGATGCGGGAACAATCCGATGGAAGGCATCGCTGGCTCGCTTGCGTCCATGGAACGGAGATGCCCTCGCTCTCGTCAACGTTGGGGTTCCGAGCGCCGGGCAGATTGCCGCCTGGAAGACAGTAGCGACAGTACTGGCAAGGAACACCGCGGTACTTGCCGAACGCCTCGCCGAATACGAGGGCCACCATGCAATGCTCGCCGCACGATTGGATGCCCTTCGAGCCTCGGTCGACGTTGTCGACGATGAAGCGGCTGCCGCCATCCGCCGTCTCCGCGATGATGCGTGGGCAACGCACCGCGCAGTGTTGACTGGTGACACCGCTGACGATTTCGCCGTGGCACTGACGCGCGATGACGTTGCCAGCGCAGGCCGGCTGGCCGGCGCGGCGGATCTGGCCGAGATCCGGGCAATGACGCGTGCCCTGGCCGAGGCCGCGGCCAACCTGTCACGAAACGGCATCCAAAGCCAACAGCTCGTCAAGGATGCGGATACCCAATTGTTGGAAATCCGTGTGGCCGCCAGCGACCTCCTCGGAGAAGCCCTGGAACCTTCGTCTGAGCGCCTGATCGAAAGGATCGAGGATCAGATCGAGGCGCGCAGCGATGCGCTCGCTGCCTGGGAGCAGATCGAACTTGCTCGCTTGAAAGCCGAGCGAGCCGCTGACGCAGGCGAGCAGATACACTTGGAAATGAGAGCGGCGCTGGAAAGTGTCGGCATAGTATCAGAGCCCGGCGACCCCCTCGAAGCAATCATGGCCATCGCGGAGCTGTTTCTGGACCGGCAGCGCAAGGTGGACGCCGAGTATGCCGAGGCGCTCAGGATGGTGAGTTCCAAAGAAGAGGATCTAGCTGCCCGACGGGTTGCGGTAGGGGTGGCGGAGCGTCGCGAGGAGGAATGGCTGGCCGGCATTACCGAAGCGCTCAAGGGAACGTGGCTCGAAAGCGGTCTGTCCGCGTCAGGCGTTGGCGCTGTGCTCGATCAATTGGCCGAACTGTCAAGAAGCCTGCAGGAACGGGAGGATCTGCAGCTGCGTATCGACAAGATGGAGGCCGACAGGGCCAATTTTCTGGTCGAGGTCATCGCCGTTGCGGTCGAAGCCGACGAGCCGACGAAGGATGGCGAGCCGGAGCAGTTGGCCACCCGCCTTGCCGAGCGCCTGGAGCGTGCCGAGCGGACACGTGAAACGAAGGCAAGCCTCGGCAACGAGCTGAAGCGCCTCAAGGAGGCGCGCGAAATCCTCGACACCCAGATTTCGGCACACGAACGCCGCAAGAATGAAGTGCTGGGCGTCTTTGGCGTCGCCACTCTGTCCGAGGTAGTCGAACGCGACGAGCTGCTGCGTGAGCGCGACGGCTTGCGCACTACCGTCGCCGAACTTGAGGAACGGGTAGTGGCGGAACTCGCAGTCGATGGATTCGACCAGGCACGCTCGATCCTGGAAGCGATCGATTTCGACAGCCTCGCGGTCGAGACGGCTGAGGGCGAGCAGCGGCTTCGCCAGTTCGATGAAATCATCCAGCAACAGCTGATCCGACAGACCCGCGCGGCAGACAAGTTGGACGCCATCGGCGGTGACAGCGCGGTTGCCCGCCTGGATGCCGAACGGCGCACAACCCTGTTGGAAATCGAGGAGAAGGCCGTTCGCTACATTGAGCTGAAACTTGGTATCATGTCGGCTGGAAATGCTTTGCGGATCTACCGTGAGAACCACCGTTCGGGGATGATGGCGCGTGCATCAGACGCATTCAAGCTAATGACCCGTGGGCAGTATTCAGGCCTTACAACCCAGCCCGTCAAAGGCGAGGAGGTTCTCATCGCGGTGCAGCGCGACGGGCAATCCAAGCTCGCTGAAGCGCTTTCGAAGGGCGCGCGCTTTCAGCTCTACCTAGCACTGAGGCTCGCCGGTTATTACGAGTTCGCCCAATTCCGGCCCTCGGTTCCCTTCATTGCCGACGACATCATGGAAACCTTTGACCATATTCGCTCGGAGGAAGTTTTTAGATTGTTTGGGGAGATGGCGAACACAGGTCAGGTCATCTATCTCACGCACCACAAGCACCTATGTGAAATCGCCAAGGCTGTTGTGCCACAATCTACCATTCACCAGCTGGATTAGGCTCGATTAGAATTCGCGTCAAAACGGTTCAACTAACCAACTCGTCTGACATAGGAACCTTCGATCGAATCCGTCATGACGTCCCATAGAGGCTGAGAAATGCCTATTTTGTTCTGCAATGTTGCGTGGATGAACGACTACGCCGGGCGGAGCGCGGATGCCCGCCTCTCGGTGGCGGGGCATTTCGAGTAAGCAGGGTTATTGCGCCGAAGAATGCAACTTTGTTGCAGCCAACGACGGGTACGTTTACGTCGCTTCGAGACGATTAAGGGCGAATTGGATCGGCAGGTGCGCCCACAATATGGGTTCAGTTCAAGGGGCGTAACCCGCCCAACACTACAAGGATAAGATCAGGTCGTTCAGGGCTAGGACGCTCGCCGAAAATGCATTCGTGCTGCCCCGGAGGGATAGGCACCGCGTCAAAGGGTGGAGTGGCCAGGCAAGCTGATGGTATGCGAACGATACGACAGATCGATCCGCCAGAGCATTCGTCAAGAGAGTAAAGGCATTATCGAAGGCGAGCCAGTCGCTCCCGTCGGGGCATCGCCCGCAAGCGGAGGATCGCGCCGCGTCGTGCATGCGATTGGACCTCTCGTCCCGCTGCGCTGCTGAGATCTCTCCTGTCAGGCGGTCTAGGTTCCGCGCTTCGGGCCGAGCAGGAAAACTATGAGGGCAGCGACGAACGTGGCAACAGCACTGTAGGCAATGGCGCTGGCGATCCCCGCATTCTCCACCAATAGCCCGCCGAAAATCGCGCCGGCTGCGATTGCCACTTGGAATGCTACGACCATCAGCACACCGGCGCTTTCGGCCTGCTCGGGAACGGCCCGCCGCACCATCCACGTCTGTAATCCCACCGGCACCGCGCCGAAGGCAAAGCCCCACGCGCCAACCGCAATCCCCGAGGCGAAGGCCGATGCTCCCGCCGTCAGTAGCGAAACAGCCGCTATCCCTATGAGCAGCGGTGCAAGGGCCGCGACTGCCTTGAGGCTGTACTCGGCCAGAAGCCCGCCGGCCAAATTGCCGAAGAATCCGCCGATGCCAAAAGCAAGCAACACAAGCGAGACCGTCTCGACGTCAAGCGCGGGAATCTTTTCGAGGAAGGCGCGGATATAGGTGATTCCGGCGAAGTGGCCGGAAGCGACCAGCAGGATGACAAAAAGCGCAACCTTGACCATCGGAATCTTTGCCACATCCAGCAGGCTGCGGACGCTAGTCACTCCAATCGGAGGCAGTCTCGGAATGGTTATGAGCTGCACGAGCAGTGTAGCGACGCCGCCGGCTGCGGCAAGCATGAAGGCGCTTCGCCATCCCCAGATATCGCCGACATAAGCGCCGATTGGAGCTGCGCAGACGGTAGCTACGGAAACGCCGGTGAGGATGGTCGACATAGCGCGAGGCAGGAGGTGGCTTGGAACGAGCCGCATCGCCAGTGCTGCCGACATCGACCAGAAGCCTCCGAGCGCTATGCCGAGCACGACGCGTGCAGTCAGGAGAACCGCCAGCGACCACGCGCCGGCCGCCAGAACGTCCGACAGGATCAGCAGGACCGTCATGGTCCACATGACGGTCCTGCGGTCCAGGCGCTTTGTGATGATGGCCACCGTCGGCGCCGAGATCGCCCCGACGATAGCTGTCGCCGTCATCGCCTGTCCAGCCGCTCCCTCGCTGATACCGAGATCATGCGCGAGGGGCGTGAGCAGGCTGACAGGCAGAAACTCTGCCGTGACCAGCCCGAAGGTGCCCAAGGAAAGCGAAATGACGGCACCCCATGCCGGGCCAGACGGTGGGACTGGCTTTTCTGGGTCGTGCAGAACAGCGTTCATAACGCCTGCTGCGGATCGGGTCATGAACGAAGTCTCCACTTTGATGCAATGCAACGTGATGTTGGCTGCCTTGACCCAAATCTAAAAACACAAGCGCATTTCCCGGCGGCGTTGTACGGAGGAGGGGATGTTCATTGCTTCGCGATACTTTGTGACGGTGCGGCGTGCAACATCAATGCCGGTTTCCTTCAGCCGGACAGCGATGTCCTCGTCGGAAAGCACGTCGCCGGGAGATTCTGCGGCAATGATCGCTTTGATCCGATGCCGGACAGCTTCGGCGGAGTGCGCATCGCCGCCTTGGCAGGACGCGATCGCGACGGTGAAAAAATACTTCAGTTCAAAAACGCCGCGCGGGGTAAGCATGTACTTGTTCGAGGTCACCCGGCTTACCGTCGACTCGTGCACGCCGATCGCGTCAGCGACGGTTCTAAGATTGAGAGGCCGCAGGTGGGCGACGCCATGTTCCAAAAAGGCATCCTGCTGACGCACGATTTCAGCCGCAACCTTAACAATCGTCTTGGCGCGCTGATCGAGGCTGCGGATTAGCCAGTTCGCGTTTTGCAAGCATTCTTCGACAAATGCTTGATCTTTCGAATTTTGGGCAGTCTGACGCGTGACTTCGGCATAGTAGGTTTGGTTGATCAGCAGCTTCGGCAGCGTGGCGGGATCAAGTTCGATCTGCCACCCGCCTTGCGGCGAGGGTGTGACCCAGACGTCGGGTATGATTGATTCAGAGGCACCGGATTCGAATCTGTTCCCAGGCTTTGGATCGAGCGCACGAACCTCATGCATCATGTCGAGAAGGTCTTCTTCATCGACGCCGCAATGCTGCTTCAGCGCCTCAAAATCGCGTCGCGCAAGCATTTCAAGATGGGCAACCAAAGCTGCCATTGCCGGGTCGAGCCGGTTTCGCTGGCGCAACTGAATTTCGAGGCATTCTCTGAGACTTCGCGCAAAAACTCCCGGTGGATCAAATTGTTGCAAGGTTCCGAGAACCCGTTCCACAACAGCCTCATGGACATTTAGGCTCTCGGCCAGCTCCAAAAGGTTTGCCCGAAGATAGCCAGTGTCTTCCAGATCGGCGGCAAGCTGGCCAGCGATCAGCCGCTCCTGTGGTGTGAACGCAGTGAGGGCGATCTGACGAGCGACATGGTCGTGCAATGTTTCGGCGAGGGTGGCAAACTCGTCGAGGGAAGGGCCATTGCCCGGCGGGTTGTTGGTCGTGTTGCGAAGTGATTTCCATTGCCCGAGCCGTTCAGGCGACCCTGCCCCGGTCGGACCTTCAACGGCGTTTGCCCCAAAGCCGACAGGCTGATCCGCTCCCGAAATCGAAGCATCGTCAAAAGGCCCGCCATCGTTTGACGCAGATTCCAAGAGCGGGTTCTTCTCGATTTCCCGCTCCACGAACTGATGCAGTTCGGTATGCGCCAGTTGCAGCAAGCGAATCGACTCAATGAGTTGAGGCGATGCGACGATGGATTGCTTCTGGCGCTGAAACAGGCTTGCTGAAGATTGCATGGTGAGTGCGATAATCCTGTCGAGGAGCCTCTTGGGGCCTGCAATGGCGCCAGTGAGACGTTTTCTAGGTCATGCGGCGGCTTTCAGCGTTTCAAGGACGTTTTGCGGGGATGAGACGCCATACGGGTCGGCCTCGCAGTTGTCGGAGAAACCTTCCTCCTCGAACCAGTGCTCCACCACGCCATTGTTGATCAGGGCGGCGTAACGCCATGAGCGCATCCCGAATCCGAGATTGTCCTTGGCAACCAGCATGCCCATCTTGCGTGTGAACTCGCCTGAGCCATCGGGGATGAGCTCGACCTGCTTCAGGCCCAAGGACTTCCCCCACGCATTCATGACGAAGGCGTCGTTGACTGAGAGGCAGTAAATCGCGTCAATTCCCTCCTTCTCAAACTCATCATAGAGCTCTTCGAACTTGGGCAATTGGTAGGTCGAGCAGGTCGGCGTGAAGGCGCCAGGCAGCGAGAACAGGATGACGCGCTTGCCGGCAAAGTAGTCGTCAGATGTCTTTTCTTCCCAGCGATATGGATTTGGCCCCTCGACCGACTTATCGTGAACACGCGTGAGAAAGGTGACGAAGGGAACTTTCTTTTGAACTGTCATCAAGTTGCTCCTAAAGAAGACTGCGCTGAATTCTGGCAGAGGCTGGCGCAATACCGGGCAAAGGCTCGTATCCCCGGCACGGATGAGGGCCTCGCGGCTCGCAACCTCCTTTTTTTCCCTCCCGACGTATGGGAACGTCTTGGCGGTTGGTCCTGGCCACCCGAACGCAATCGATCTGAGCGAGCTGGACACCGTCGAGCCGGTTGCTTTCCACGGCTATGGCGCCGGAAGCGGGATCGGTCACTAGCGATAGTGCGTTTGGAAAAGGGATAGCGGCCGGAAGGAGCCAATATCGCAAAGCATGTGGGGGCCTGAAATGTCACTTCACGCAACAGACCCGCTTCACTGGATTCCGCGTCACTGGACTGGTTCAGCATGTTGTCGATATGTGGCAGTGACCCGCCGGCTTTGGCTTGGGTGACGACCCTTTGACAAGGCTTTTCGGCACTCACATGCTGAACAGAACCGGCAAACCGCATTTGCGCGCGCGGCCCGTGTTGGCGTGCCGGCATCGGACCAGCCATGCGCAAAGCGGCCATCCAGAACGGACTTCCGGAGGAGACGATGCCCCGATGTTCAGCTGCAAGGGGCACCGTCTCCTCAGGCCACGGTCTAGAGCTTCGCGTATCGGGCATGGCACAAGTCGCTTTCATCGTGATTTGATGGTGCTCTAACCAGGAGCAGCAAGCGGCGTGCCATTTGGAATAGAGGTGCCGTTGGACCGCCCCTCCTTCTCGGAGGCCGTGTCTTGGAAGATCGGGCGCGCGCTTTAACCGCCTCGTCACACAGGCAACAACGATGCTGTGTGGTGCGGATATTCGGCGCTTCGGCCCCGGCTGGGCAAAGAAGACCGGAAGCCGAGCCGATGCACTTGCTGAGGCTGGCGGGCACTCCAGTCATTGCGTAGCGTGTGCCGCTAGCATTCATGGGTGCGCAGGCACCGCGAACACGCGCCTGTCGCGGCAACACGAGCGCGCGCTCTTGGGCAAGCGCCTTGGCCCCGTGAGGATCGGATTCCCCAATCGTGTCTGTTTGCCGCCCTCTTATGTTCGAAACTGGACCAGAATGTCGCAAGCCCGACCTAAAGGTCGCCGAGGCGTTCTGTCCGACACTGTTCGGTCGCCTTTGTTGGCCCGCGACACCGGCCTATTTCGCCTAGCTCTTCTCTGGCCTCAGGCTAAGCCCCTAAAAGCATCACAGATTTTTTTCTTCGGTCGGCCAAATTGGCACGAGTTTTGAAGCCTCTTCGTTGCGGGCCGGGAGCCGCCAACCGACTTTCATTTCGTGGATGGCACGAATGGAACGAAGAAAGAAAAGCAAAATGTCAAATCCGCGTCGGATAGCGTCTATGGGCATGGTGTGCTCGGCGAAACCGCCCTTACCCAACAGCTCGCCGCCCTTGTCGACCCTTGCGCAGGAAAGCTTGGCCGGCGGCGGCTCAAATGCCCACCGCGCCGACTTTGTCCTGACCTAGAAGGTGCAAGATAACGTTCCGCATCTCGCCGCGCGATGTGCCTAGACAGTTACGCGTTAGCCGTTCTTGATAATCGGTCTGCCTTCGGAGGACGTCATCTATATGCCGTCTTAGGTCTTCGCTGCCGCAGCGCCCGCCGGTCACCTTCCGCCCTCGCTATTGAGTGAAGTGCCACCATGTCCGAACAACCCTTGCCGACGCTGCCGATGTGGCGCCTCGATCACATTGAGCCATCGCCCGAGATGTTGGCGCTACGCACCAATGGTCCGATCCACCACGTGCGCTTCCCGTCCGGGCACGAAGGCTGGTGGGTCACAGGCTATGACGAGGCCAAGGCGGTGTTGACCGACGCGGCGTTCCGGCCCGCGGGAATGCCGCCGGCGGCATTCACCCCGGATTCGGTGATTCTCGGTTCGCCAGGATGGCTGGTCTCGCACGAGGGGGGCGAGCATACGCGGCTACGCACGATCGTGGCGCCGGCCTTCAGCAACGGCAGGGTGAAGCAGCTCGCGCAGCAGGTGGAGGCGATCGCCGCGCAGTTGTTCGAGACGCTGGCGGCCCAGCCCCAGCCCGCCGATCTGCGGCGCCACCTCTCCTTTCCGCTTCCTGCGATGGTAATTGGCGCGCTGATGGGCGTGCTCTACGAGGATCACGCTTTCTTTGCAGGGCTGTCCGACGAGGTGATGACGCACCAGCATGAAAGCGGCCCGCGAAGCGCGTCGCGCTTGGCCTGGGAAGAACTCCGCGCCTACATTCGCGGCAAGATGCGGGACAAGCGCCAGGATCCGGGCGACAACGTGCTGACGGATCTGCTCGCGGCGGTCGACCAGGGCGAGGCGACCGAGGAAGAGGCGATCGGCCTGGCGGCAGGCATGCTGGTGGCGGGGCACGAGAGCACCGTGGCACAGATCGAATTTGGCCTGCTGGCCATGTTCCGCCATCCGCAACAGCGCGAACGCCTGGTGGGCGATCCATCCCTGGTGGACAAGGCCGTGGAGGAAATCCTGCGCATGTACCCGCCGGGCGCCGGCTGGGACGGCATCATGCGCTATCCGAGGACCGACGTGACCATCGCGGGCGTGCATGTTCCCGCAGAGAGCAAGGTGCTGGTCGGCCTGCCGGCGACGTCGTTCGATCCGCGCCATTTCGACGACCCGGAAATCTTCGACATCGGACGTGACGAAAACCCGCACTTGGCGTTCTCCTACGGGCCGCACAGCTGCATCGGCTTGGCGCTAGCCAGGCTGGAACTCAAAGCGGTGTTCGGTTCGATCTTCCAGCGCTTTCCCGCGCTGCGCCTGGCGGTGGCGCCCGAAGAACTGAAGTTGCGCAAGGAGATCATCACTGGCGGGTTCGAGGAGTTCCCGGTGCTCTGGTGATGCGCGGACGCCACCAGGAATCCCGATGCTCTCGAATTGCCGGCGCCCCTGCCGCGCGCCGATCAGATCAGCCAACCAACAGGTGACCAAGATGGACGTGCAAGAAACCACGGCAGCATGCCGGGACGCCTTCGCCGAACTGGCGTCGCCAGCGTGCATTCAGGACCCGTACCCATTCATGCGGTGGCTACGCGAGCACGATCCGGTACATCGCGCGGCGTCGGGTCTCTTTCTGTTGAGCCGCCACGCCGACATCTACTGGGCGCTTAAAGCCACTGGCGATGCTTTTCGGGGGCCGGCGCCAGGTGAACTGGCGCGCTATTTCCCGCGTGCGGCGACCAGCCTGTCGCTAAGTCTGCTGGCGTCCACTTTGGCGATGAAGGAACCGCCAACGCATACGCGTCTGCGCCGGCTGATCTCGCGCGATTTCACCATCGGCCAGATCGACATGCTGAGGCCGACCATCGCTCGCATTGTCGCAGCGCGCCTGGACGGCATGGCGCCCGCACTGGAGCGCGGGGAGGCAGTGGACCTGCATCAGGAATTCGCGCTGGCCTTGCCCATGCTGGTTTTCGGCGAACTGTTCGGCATGCCCCCGGACGACATTCTCGCGCTCGTCACCGGCATCAGCGCCATTCTGGAAGGCCTGAGCCCGCACGCCAGCGATCCGCAGCTCGCCGCGGGGGACGAGGCCAGCGCCAGGGTGCAAGCCTACTTCGGCGACCTCATACAGCGCAAGCGCACCGATTCCCGCCACGACATCGTGTCAATGCTGGTCGGCGCACACGACGATGATGCCGAGACGCTGTCGGATGCGGAATTGATCAGCATGCTCTGGGGCATGCTGCTGGGCGGCTTCGCCACCACTGCTGCGGCCATCGGCCATGCTGTCCTGGCGATGCTGGCGTATCCCGAACAGCGGCACTGGCTGAAGGGAGATGCCGTGGGGGTGAAGGCATTCGTCGAAGAAGCCCTGCGCTACGACGCGCCTGCCATGTTCAGCTCCATTCCGCGTATCGCCCAGCGCGACATCGAAATGGGCGGCGTGGTGATCCCGAAGAACGCGGACGTGCGCGTGCTGATCGCGGCCGGCAATCGCGACCCGGACGCCTTCGCCGATCCCGATCGCTTCGATCCCGTGCGGTTCTGCGGCACCAGTCCTGGCATGTCGATCGACGGGAAGATCATGCTGACCTTCGGCCACGGCATCCACTTCTGCCTTGGTGCGCAACTGGCCCGGGTGCAGTTGGCCGAAAGCCTGCCGCGGATCCAGGCGCGCTTCCCCACGCTGGCATTGGCCGAGCAGCCGACCCGGGAGCCCTCCGCGTTCCTTAGGACGTTCCGCGCGCTGCCGGTGCGGCTGCATCGGCAGGAGGGCTGAGATGCGCATCGTGGTCGATCAGGATCTGTGCGGAACTACCGGGCAGTGCGTGCTGACGCTGCCGGGCACCTTTCGCCAGCGCGAACCGGACGGCGTGGCCGAAGTGTGCGTGGCGACGGTCCCGCAGGCGCTGCACGCCGCCGTGCGGCTTGCGGCCAACCAGTGCCCGGTCGCCGCCATTCGGGTGATCGAAAGCGACGCCGGCCATGACGAGCGCGCCAGCGCCGACCCTGCGCCTTCTCCGGCGCAGGCCGAGCGGCATACCGCGAAAGAACAATGCAATTCAGGAGGCACGATGGGACGGTTTGAAGGCAAGGTGGCCGTGGTGACCGGCGCCGGCGCTGGCATCGGCAAGGCATGCGCTCTCGCCATCGCGCGCGGGGGCGGCAGAGTGGTGGTGGCCGACATTGATGGCTCGGCGGCCATCGCCTGCACCGCGCAGATCGCGGCCGAAGCAGGCCACGCGCTGCCCATAGCCATGGATATCGCCGATGAGCAGGCGGTGGCAGCGCTGTTCGAGACGGCGGAGCGGCACTTCGGGGGGGTCGACCTGCTGGTTAACAATGCGAGCGCCATGCATCTGACCCAGCGCGACTGCGCGATCCTCGACCTGGACCTGGCAGTCTGGGACCAGACCATGGCGACCAATCTGCGCGGAACGCTGCTCTGCTGCCGGCAGGCCATCCCACGGATGATCGCCCGCGGCGGTGGCGCGATCGTCAACATGTCGTCGTGCCAAGGGCTCAGCGGTGACACGGCGCAGACGTCCTACGGCGCGTCGAAGGCGGCGATGAACATGCTCTCGGCTTCGCTCGCCACCCAGTACGGTCATGCGCAGATCCGCTGCAACGCGGTTGCGCCGGGTCTTATCATGACCGAGCGTCTCCTCGCCAAGCTGGACGAGTGCATGCAACGGCATCTGCGCCGGCACCAGCTCCTGCAGCGCGTCGGCCGCCCCGAGGACGTGGCCGCACTCGTGGCGTTCCTGCTCTCCGCCGATGCTGCGTTCATCACCGGCCAAGTCGTGTGCATCGATGGCGGCATGCTGGCGCATGTGCCGACATACGCCGACGGCGGCAACAGCTGCGCCGCGGGCCCTGTCGGCGACACCGAACCGGCGGCGGCGGCGCGCTGCTGATGGACATGCTGCTCAACCCGCTCAACCGTCGGCACCGGCTGCGGTGCGACATCCCGGTCATGCCTGGCGCTTTCCCCCTGGTCGGGCATCTTCCCGCCATTGTCTGCGACCTGCCGCGCCTGCTGCAGCGAGCAGAACGGACGCTGGGGAGCCACTTCTGGCTGGATTTCGGCCCTGCCGGACATCTGATGACCTGTGTGGATCCGGACGCATTTTCTCTGCTCAAGCACAAGGACGTGTCCTCGGCGCTGATCGAAGAGATCGCGCCCGAATTGCTTGGCGGAACCATGGTTGCCCTGGACGGCGGCGCGCACCGGCAGGCGCGCGATGCCATCAAGGCAGCGTTCTTGCCCAAGGGGCTGACCCAGGCCGGGATCGGCGACCTGTTCGCGCCGGTCATCCAGGCGCGGGTGCAGGCGTGGCGCGCCCGCGGCGAGGTAACTATCCTGCGCGAGACCGGCGACCTGATGCTGAAGCTCATCTTCAGCCTCATGGGAATCCCCGCGCAGGACCTGCCGGGATGGCATCGCAAGTACCGGCAATTGCTGCAGTTGATCATCGCGCCACCGGTCGACCTGCCCGGATTGCCTTTGCGGCGCGGCCGCTCCGCCCGCGACTGGATCGACGCGCAGTTGCGCCGGTTCGTCCGCGATGCGCGCGCGCATGCCGCGCGCACCGGGTTCATCAACGACATGGTGAGCGCTTTTGACAGCAGCGACGGTCCGCTCTCCGATGACGTCCTGGTCGCGAACATTCGCTTGCTGCTGCTTGCCGGTCACGACACCACTGCCTCGACGATGGCCTGGATCGTGATCGAGCTGGCGAGGCAGCCTGTGCTGTGGGACGCCTTGGTCGAGGAGGCGCAACGCGTGGGCGCGGTGCCGACCCGGCACGCGGACCTGGCGCAGTGTCCCGTCGCCGAGGCCCTGTTCCGCGAGACACTGCGCCTGCATCCGGCGACCACGCTCCTGCCGCGTCGCGCGCTGCAGGAATTGCAACTCGGCCAAAGGCGCATTCCCGCGGGCACCCACCTATGCATCCCGCTGCTGCATTTCTCGACCTCGGCGCTGCTGCACGAGGCGCCTGATCAGTTCCGCCTGGGGCGGTGGCTGCTACGCACAGAACCGGTCCGGCCCGTGGACATGCTGCAGTTCGGTACCGGCCCACACGTCTGCATCGGCTACCACCTGGTATGGCTGGAAATGGTGCAGTTCTGCATCGCCTTGGCGCTGACCATGCACAAGGCCGGGGTGCGGCCGCAGTTGCTGAGCGACGTCGAAAAAGGCCGGCGCTATTACCCGACCGCACATCCGTCCATGGCAATCCGCATAGGCTTCTCATGAGCTGGTGTCGGACGCCCTGTGTGGCAAGGCAGCGGCGCCGGCGGGGCGCGGCATTGCTGCACTCGGCGCACGCACTCGTGTGACGACTTGCGCTCGCCGTGGCCGTCTCAGCTACAAGGACATTAACAACATGCAAACCGGTTCCACAATACACGACGACCGAACTGGCGTTTCCGCATTCGGCGGGTTGGGCGCGCAGGCGCGCGGCGCATCTGGCGGGCTGCTCCCGGAGATCTGGATGCAGGACGGCGCAAAGCGGGTCGAACAGGCGCTGGCGCGTCTGCTCTGCGCCGAAGACGACGGTAAGACAGAGCTGATGGCAGCCATGCGCTACGCCACCTTGCGTGGCGGGAAGCGCACCAGAGCCTTGCTCTGTCTGGCTGCCGGCGCACTGGCGGGCACGCCGGCGCACATGCTCGACGACGTCGGCGCCGCCATCGAGATGATGCACGCCTGTACCCTGGTCCACGACGACCTGCCGGCGATGGACGACGACGTGCTTCGCCGCGGCCTTCCGACCGTGCACGTAAAGTTCGACGAAGCCACTGCGATCCTGGTCGGCGATGCGCTGCAGGCCCACGCCTTCCTGACGCTGGCGAGCCTGGATGCGCCGGGAGACAATCGTATTGCGCTCGTGCGTGAACTGGCGCAGGCGGTGTCCGCCGAGGGTGCCGCAGGCGGGCAGGCCATGGATCTGTCGCTGGTCGGAAAGCACGCCGGGCTGGACAGCATCCTGGCGATGCACCGGATGAAAACCGGAGCGCTAGTGCGCGCGTCGGTTCGCATGGGCGCGCTATACTCCATCGCGGAGGATGCCGCGCACGCTGCGCTGTATGCTGCGCTCGATCGCTACACCGCCTGTTTTGGCCTGGCGTTGCAGGTGGCGGACGACATTCTCGACGCGACGGCGAATACCGCGACTCTTGGCAAGACCCCCGGCAAGGACGCGGCCGCGCAGAAGCCGACCTGCGCGTCGATCATGGGGCTGCAGGCAGCGCGCCAGTTCGCCCTGTATTTGTTGCACGACGCCGGGGAGGCCATCGCCCCTCTGGGGGCGCGTGCGGAAGGGTTGGCGCAGATGCTGCAGCGGGCCAACGTCTATCTGTCCGCGCCATACGCATGAGCGTGCCCAGCCGTAAGGACTTGCCGCTGTGCTGCTGCGATCGGCCGGCGGGCGCTGCATGCTGCACTGTGTCCGTGTCGGCGGTGACGTGCGCGGCGTCTGCCCGTTTCTGTTCTCGTTAGCCCTCTGCAGAAGGAACATCCCGCGTGAACGCGCTGTCCGAACAGATCCTTTCCGAATTGGGCCACCTGCTGAGCGAGATGAGCGATGGCGGCAGCGTCGGTCCGTCCGTATACGACACGGCGCGAGCTCTGCAGTTCGACGGCAAAGTCACCGGTCGGCACGACGCATACGCGTGGCTCATCGCGCAGCAACAGGCCGATGGCGGATGGGGAAGTGCGGACTTCCCGCTGTTTCGCCATGCGCCTACCTGGGCGGCGCTGCTGGCGTTGCAGCGTGCCGATCCTCTTCCCGGGGCTGCCGACGCAGTCCAGGCTGCAACCCGGTTCATCGAGCGCCAGCCCGATCCCTATGCGCATGCGGTGCCGGAAGACGCGCCCATCGGCGCGGAGCTGATCCTGCCGCCGTTGTGCGACGAGGCCGCATCCTTGCTGGGCGGCTTGTCGTTTCCGCGCCACCCGGCGCTGTTGCCGTTGCGGCAAGCACGCCTGGTCAAGCTGGGGGCTGTGGCGACGTTGCCGAGCGGCCATCCGTTGCTGCACTCCTGGGAAGCCTGGGGGACGTCGCCGGCCACCGCATGCCCTGACGACGACGGCAGCATCGGCATCAGTCCGGCGGCCACCGCCGCGTGGCGTGCGCACGCCGTGACACAGAGAAGAACGCCGCACGTCGGGCGCACGGGCGGGTATCTGCAGGCGGCATCGCGGGCTACGCGCACCGGCATCGAAGGTGTCCTTCCCAACGTCTGGCCAATCAATGTGTTCGAGCCATGCTGGTCGCTGTACACCCTGCATCTGGCCGGCCTGTTCGCGCATCCCACGCTCGCCGAGGCGGTGCAAGTGATCATCGCGCAGCTCGACGCCCGCCTCGGGGTGCGCGGTCTGGGCCCTGCCTTGCACTTCGCGGCCGATGCGGACGACACCGCCGTTGCGTTGTGCGTCCTTCGCCTTGCAGGCCGCGACCCGGCGGCCGACGCGTTGCGCCAGTTCGAAACCGGCGAACTCTTCGTCACCTTTCCCGGTGAGCGCAATGCCTCGGTGTCGACCAACATCCATGCCCTGCATGCTTTGCGAATGTTGGGAAAACCCGCCGCCGGCACCAGCGCCTACGTCGAGGCCAATCGCAACCCGCACGGTCTGTGGGACAACGAAAAATGGCACGTTTCGTGGCTGTATCCAACCGCGCATGCGGTCGCTGCGCTCGCGCAAGGCAACCCCCAGTGGCGCGACGAGCGCGCGCTGGCGGGGCTGCTGAAGGCGCAGCGCGACGACGGCGGCTGGGGCGCTGGTCGCGCGTCCACATTCGAGGAAACCGCCTATGCGCTGTTCGCGTTGCACGTGATGGACGGGAGCGAAGAGCCGACCTGGCGCCGGGGCATCGCGCAGGCGGTGGCGCGGGCGCTGAAGTGGATGCTCGCCCGCCACGCGGCGCATTCACTGCCCCAGACGCCGCTGTGGATCGGCAAGGAACTGTATTGCCCCACCCGGGTGGTGCGCGTGGCCGAACTCGCCGGGTTGTGGCTGGCGCTTCGTTGGGGGCGGCGCGTCTCGGCCGAGGGAGCAGGAGCCGGGCCATGATCCCGACCGATCGCGCGCTGCAGCAGGTGCTAGAGTGGGGGCGTTCCCTGACCGGGTTCGCCGACGAGCATGCCGTGGAAGCAGTCCGGGGCGGCCAGTACATCCTGCAGCGCATCCAGCCGAGCCTGCGCGACACCAGCGCCCGCACCGGCCGCGATCCGCTGGACGAAACGCTGATCGTGGCGTTCTATCGCGAACTGGCGCTGCTGTTCTGGCTGGACGATTGCAACGACCTTGACCTGATCGCGCCGGAGCAGCTCGCCGCGGTGGAGCAGGCGCTGGGGCAGGGCGTGGCGTGCGCGCTACCAGGATTCGAGGGCTGTGCTGTGCTGCGCGCTTCGCTCGCCGCGCTCGCCTACGATCGTCGCGACTATGCCCAGCTTCTCGAGGATACCCAGTGCTACTGCGCGGCGCTGCGCGCCGGACACGCGCAGGCGGCAGGGGAGGAGCGCTGGTCCTTCGCCGAGTACTTGCAGAACGGCGTGGATTCGATCGCCTACACGAACGTGTTCTGTTGCCTGTCGTTGCTGTGGGGGCTGGACATGGCGACCTTGCGCGCGCGTCCGGCGTTTCGCCAGGCCCTGCGGCTCATATCCGCAATAGGGCGCTTGCAGAACGATCTGCATGGACGCGAAAAGGATAGATCGGCCGGCGAGGCCGACAACGCGGCGATCCTGCTGCTGCAGCGCTATCCCGCCATGCCTGTGGTGGAGTTCCTCAAGGACGAGTTGGCCGGCCACACACGCATGCTGCACCGGGTGATGGCGGAAGAACGTTTTCCCGCGCCGTGGGGACCGTTGATCGAGGCCATGGCGGCAGTCCGCGCGCAGTACTACGAGACCTCGACCAGCCGCTACCGCAGCGACGCTGCAGGCGGAGGCCAGCGTGCGCCGGCCTGAACGCGGGGGAAACGATGGCGTGCGCGCGCTGCCGTCGGTCCGACCCGACGCAACGCCGTCGCCCGATGACGCGGATGGAGCGAGCATCAGCGACACCAAGTTGAGCCGGCGCAAGGACGACCACCTGGACATCGTGCTGAATCGGCGAACGGCACGGGCCAAGGCCGCCGGCTGGGAGTACATCCGTTTCGAACACTGCGCATTGCCCGAGTTGGATCTGACGCAGATCGACCTCAGCGCCTCGCTGCTGGGCAAGACCATGCGCGCGCCTCTGCTGATCAGCTCCATGACCGGCGGCATGCCACGCGCCGAGGCCATCAACCGGCATCTAAGCGAGGCAGCGCAAGCCTTGGGAATCGCCATGTGCGTCGGTTCGCAGCGCGTGAGCCTGCAATCCCGCAACTCCCAAGGGCTGACGCGCGCGCTGCGCCGCCAGGCCCCAGACATTCCCTTGCTGGCCAATATCGGCGCCGCGCAACTGCGTGAGGCCGACGGCCTGGACCTGGCGCGCCGGGCGGTGGATGCACTGGAGGCCGATGGACTCATCGTCCATCTCAATCCGCTGCAGGAAGCGGTACAGCCGGAGGGCGACCGCGACTGGCGCGGCGTCCTGGCCCAGATCGCTCGCGCCGCGCGCAGCATGGGGGTGCCGATCGTGGCCAAGGAAGTGGGGTCGGGCCTCTCTGCTTCGGTGGCTTGTGCGCTCGTTCAGGCGGGCGTGGCGGTGATCGATGTCGCCGGCGCCGGCGGCACCAGTTGGGCCGCGGTGGAGGGCGAGCGGGCCCCCGATGCCGCCGACCGTACAGTTGCGATGGCGTTCGCCGATTGGGGGATCCCGACCCCGGCCAGCGTGCAGGCGGTACGTCGGGCGCTGCCAGCGGTGAAGCTGATCGCGTCGGGCGGGGTCAGCGACGGCGTCGACGTGGCCAAGGCTATCCGCCTGGGCGCGGACATCGCGGGGCAGGCAGCCGGCGTGCTGCGCGCGGCCACCGTATCCACCGAGGCGGTTGTCGCGCATTTCGAGATCGTCATCCGCCAGTTGGCCGTCGCCTGCTTCTGCACCGGCTCGGCTGATCTGGCGGCATTGCGTCAGGCGCGCTTGTTGCCCTCGGCGCATCTGCCCGCCGGTTGATCCCGGCGTCGCGCGCCCGTGGCGGCGGGCGCCTAGTCTTATGAGTCAGAAAGTCTCGGATGCGGGGGGAATCGCGCTGGTCGCGGGCTTGTCCGGGTGCTGCTTCGTGATCAGGGAGGCACCCCGCCATGCCCGAACGGACAGCCGAGAGTAAAGCGGTATCCGACGGATACTTGATCAGGGTGATCGGTAACGCCGACCGAGCTGAGCCCTTGAAAGGGTCGGAACAAGGTGCGCCGGGAGACCGGCAGGAGCAGATGGTGCAAATCCATTGCAATGAACGAGTAGCGGTCCACATTGACCCCTGGGTCAAGCGCGGTCGGCCGTGAGGAGACCCGTAACTTCTCTAGGGTCAAACACGGGTTGTTAGGCTCAAGCAGTTCATCAGCATGCTTTGAGACAAAGCGATGGCGGTGGAATGGTCGGTTATGATCGAGGGCTGGAACGAATTGGGAGACATGCCGGTAAGGTCCGGATAGACAAGAGCTGGGAGAGCCTGTTCTACGGCGACATCAGTTGTCGATCTGCGATAGTAGAAGATCATGGCAGCGCTGCAAAGGAACGCGGTCGTGAATCATCAGGCGGTGACGTATGCCTTCTTCGCCGTATTTGCCCGGATTGCCATACTTTCCGGCAGGTCAAGGAGTTTGCGATACGCCGGAGCCGAACGTCTTCGGCGCCGTTGAGCTTAATCCCCGATGGATGCTGTGACAGGAATGCCATCAAGGGATGGTCGGTGCCTTCGCTCTGAAGGAAATTTGTCCCGACATGGGAGTTGATGGAACCGACGGCGCGGCTAGGAAGCATGCGCCCTACCGGGAGGCGGCGAAGTGTGGCGATTTCTGCCCACTGGCGTTGACGGACAAAGTATCATCATGATATCTACGCCCATGTGATTCACCCCGTCTCCCTAGGAGCGCCGTGCTCCGGAAAGGAGGTGATGAGCATGAGCAGGAAGACGATTACGGTTGGCCGCAGTGCGGTCTCGGGTCGGTTCACGACTGTTACGACTGCGGTTCGCAAGCCGAACACGCATATCGTGACGCACATCAAGAAGTGATAAATAGGGCGCCCTTACCTCCCAGGGCGCCCTTTTTATCGTGGAGAGATTTTTTACCAATCACAAATTTTAGCGAAAGGGACTCTTTTAAAATGTATCATAGTGATATACCTAAGGTGAAACCAAGCGGGCATGGGGGCGTTGTAGTCCGTGGTTGTGATTGGCCGAAGGGGCAAGCAACGGACGAAATACGCGCGATTGCGCGTTCGAAAGCGCTTACGATTTCCTATAAGCGCCACGCGATCGAACGTATGGCCGAACGAAACATTATCATGGGTGACGTTTTGTACGTCCTCAAAAATGGCTTTGTGCACATGGAGCCGATGGAGAGTACGCGACCCGCGTACAAAAAATATGCGATGGAAGGTCTCTGTCCCAACGGCAATAGCCGCACTCTGAGAGTGATAGTCATTCCTGAGAAGACCGGCACCTTCCTAAAAATTGTCAGTGTTATGTGGGTTGACGAGCCGTCTACCCGCGCAGGTACGTTGAATGGAGAATGCGATGAATAGCCACCACTACACCGAATGCGGACTGAAGAACGTTTTCATTAGCGGTCTTGATTTCGTGAACGACGATGAAGGTGACGAAATCATCACCATCCCGGCTGTCAACGAACTTCATCGTGTAATCGCTCTTGGCATAGTCTCACACGAGCATGGGATTAGCCCTGACGAGCTCCGTTTTCTGAGAACAGAAATGGGGTATACTCAAGCTGAGCTTGCTGTGCTTGTTCACCACGACAAGCAGTCAGTGGGACGATGGGAGCGGGGCGAGTTTGTGATCGATGGGTCGGCGGAGACAATCATCCGGCGTTTGGCGATTGAAAAACTCGATCTAGCTTCCGGAGCTGGGATGGATGAGCTGTCGCGTCGGAGTGTGCACACACTGAAGCCGCAACCGATCCAAATTCAGCACAGCAATGACGACGGATACCAGCTTCTAGCAGCCGCTTAGACCAAGCCATGGGTGCTCGTCCCTCCCGCACGAGTGGGAGGGACGACCACCTGGCCTTTGCCAGCCTTGATCAGCGGCCATGCGCTTTCGTGCTTCTAGTTCCAATCGCGTCGATGTCGTCCCATCCAGCTTTTAGGCCTGTCCGGACGTCACCACTTTAACGCGATAAGGCATCCGGCAGCTGAAATCGCTCATCTCTTTTCGTGTTCATAGGGACACCGTCGGGCGCATTGCGCCGAGGTCAAAATAGCCATTTCGCTGAATGTGCGCAGTTGGCCGTTTTCGGGCGACGTACGCACCTGGCCGGCCCAGTCGGTAGAAACGCCGGGTGCACGGTGGCAGTAGCAGCTGCTCTTCGAGGAACGCCGTTCGCTCTGAGGCGCTAAAGATATCTTTGCATATCATGATTTCCATATTTGATACGTGAACAGATCATAAAGCTTTGACTTGCTCCGCTGGATAAGATACCCCTGCGTATCATTTGGCATTGGAATGAATCATCTGTGTATCGTTATGGACTCTGAATCGGAAATTCTGCGCGAAATCGGTGGGCTTTTCAGGAAGGCGAGGCTGGCCGCCGCCATGACGCAGGAGCAGGTTGCTGACTTGGCGGGTATATCCCGTCCCCGCTATCGCGACATCGAAAAGGGAGCCGCAGCGGCGCGTGCGACGACCCTCATGAATATCGCTCGCGCGCTCGGTCTGGAAATGATGCTGGTTCCGCAAGTCATGGTGCCGGCTGTCCAGGCTCTATTGCGTCCACATGATGATGACGATCGACCCGCCTTTGTTTCTCAACCTGACGATGACGATCATGGCTCCAGTCTTTCGCGCACCTAAGACGATCCCGTCGCTGGACGTGCTCTTGAACGCAGCGAAAATCGGCACAATCGTCAGGACGCCGGGCGATTTCAATGCATTCAACTTCGATGAGGCCTACCGCGCGACGGGCGGCTTTCCGGTTCTCAGCCTGTCGTTCCGGGCAGCGACGGGAGGATTGCGGAAAGATCCGAAGCCTCTGGCAAGCGCCTTGCCCGCATTCTTCGCGAACCTCCTGCCGGAGGAGAAATTGCGCGAGGCGATGGAAAGGCACCACGAAGGCAATGTGCGGCCAGGCAATGATTTCGACCTTTTAGCGGCGCTGGGCGCCGATCTGCCGGGAGCCGTACGGGCGTTGCCCAGTGACGGCGCGATAGCGGTTTCACAGGACGCTTCAAAGGATCAGCCCAAGGCACGGTTCTCGCTTGCCGGCGTGCAGATGAAGCTGTCGGTCATGAATAACATTGGAAAAGGCGGCGGCCTTACCTTGCCGATGGACGACGAGCAGGGCCGGTACATCGCCAAGTTCCCTTCGACGGCGTTTCCGGGCGTTTCCGAGAACGAATTCGCCAACCTGGCGCTGGCAGCAGCAATCGGCATGGAGGTTCCTGAACGCGAACTTGTCGAGAAGTCCGATTTTGAGGATATTCCCGAAGAATTCAACACGCTGTCAGAGGGCAAGGTCCTTCTCGTCAAACGCTTCGATCGCGGCGCTGAGGGCGAGAGGATACACATCGAGGATTTCGCTCAGGTCTTCGGTGTCTACCCCTCGCGCAAATATGAGGGGGCTGCTTATCACGACATAGCCTTGGCTCTTGGCGTGGCCGTCTCGCCTACGGCGGCTCTCGAATTCGTCCGCCGCCTGGCACTGACCGTCATCACCGGCAATGGCGACATGCACCTGAAGAACTGGTCTTTGATCTATCCCGATAACGGCGACAAGCCGGCGCTTGCACCAATCTACGACCTCCTGTCCACCGTGCCATATATTCCCGCCGACGCCATGGCGCTGTCGCTTGGAGGAGAGCGCTCGTTTAAGGCGCTAGCAGCACCGCGATGGAAAGCATTTGCGAACCGTGCACGGCTTCCGGAGCCAGCAGTCCTGAAGGCAGTGGTCGAGACGGTCAAACTCGTCAACGAGTACTGGTGGCATCTGCCTGAGCGCGACGTTGTCGCAGCGAAAGTGCTCGAGCGGATCGACGAACATGTGAAGGCGATGACGACGGTACTGAACTCCTGCGCCGAGAAGTAAACCGAGTCCCTCGGGTTGATATAGCGGAACTATTCGCCCGTGCCCCGGATGAGTGGCCGTGGATCGGTGGCATGCTAGGATCGCGCGCAAAGTCGGCGGAGTGTCCACTTGGACACGCGTTGAGCAAGCACGTCAGCTCGCGGGCACAGAAGAGTTCGCAGCATCCCGCAGAGGGTCGAGATGCTGTTCGTCCACCTCAATACAACGATGCGGTTCAACCGAATGCGGTGACTGAGGATCGCGATCCGACGCTTTGTGTCGCCAATGTCGCGTCCGCTACACGGGCCGTTCCGACGATCCTTTCTTGGAACTCAAGCTAAACCCCTGAAAAGCAACCATGAAATTATTCTTCGGTTGGATCAGCCAAATTGGCATGAGTCTTGAGATCCTTAGGTGCGAGGCGGCTAGAGCTGCCCGACCGGCATTCAAGTCGCGGCAGCCGCGATGAATGGGAACGAAGGAAGGAAAGCTACATGTCAGGTTTGCGTCAGATCGCCTTTTACGGCAAGGGCGGCATCGGCAAGTCCACCACCTCCCAAAATACGCTCGCCGCCCTGGTCGACCTCGGGCAGAGAATCCTCATCGTCGGCTGCGACCCCAAAGCCGACTCCACCCGCCTGATCCTCAACGCGAAGGCGCAGGATACGGTCCTGCATCTCGCGGCAGAGGAAGGTTCGGTGGAAGACCTGGAACTCGCGGACGTGCTCAAGGTCGGCTACAAAGGCATCAAATGCGTGGAGTCGGGCGGACCCGAGCCAGGTGTCGGCTGCGCCGGCCGCGGCGTGATCACCTCGATCAACTTCCTCGAGGAGAACGGCGCCTACGACGATGTCGACTATGTCTCCTACGACGTGCTCGGGGATGTGGTGTGTGGCGGTTTCGCGATGCCGATCCGCGAGAACAAGGCCCAGGAAATCTACATCGTCATGTCCGGCGAGATGATGGCGCTCTATGCCGCCAACAACATCGCCAAGGGCATCCTGAAATACGCCCATTCGGGCGGCGTGCGGCTCGGGGGCCTGATCTGCAACGAGCGCCAAACTGACCGCGAACTCGACCTCGCCGAGGCGCTTGCTTCCAGGCTCAATTCCAAACTTATCCACTTCGTGCCGCGCGACAACATCGTCCAGCACGCCGAGCTCAGGAAGATGTCTGTGATCCAGTATGCGCCGGACTCCAAGCAGGCCGGCGAATACAGGGCGCTGGCCGAGAAGATCCATGGGAATTCGGGCCAGGGCACCATCCCGACCCCGATCACCATGGAGGAGCTCGAGGACATGCTGCTCGACTTCGGCATCATGAAGACGGACGAGCAGATGCTCGCCGAGCTTCAGGTCAAGGAAGCGGCTAAGGCGGCCGCACAGTAGCGACCACTGCCGACATAGGCGCCGCCTGACCTGGTGCGTCTTTCAAAGAACGGCGCCTCGTCGGTGAGGCGTCACCCTGAACCTTGAAAGGGGTCCCATGAGCCTGGAATACGAGAATGACGGTGGCCTCCATGCGAGGCTTATCGAGGAAGTGCTGTCGCAATACCCTGACAAATCGGCGAAGCGGCGCAGAAAGCACCTCAGCGTGGCAAAGAGCGGCGACGAGGCTGGCGAGGAAAGCGAGGTCCTTTCCGAATGCGAGGTCAAATCGAACATCAAGTCCATCCCCGGCGTGATGACGATTCGCGGCTGCGCCTATGCCGGCTCGAAAGGCGTGGTGTGGGGTCCGGTCAAGGATATGGTCCATATCTCGCACGGCCCGGTCGGCTGCGGGCAATATTCCTGGTCTCAACGCCGAAACTACTACGTCGGCACGACCGGCATCGACACGTTCGTCACCATGCAGTTCACCTCCGATTTCCAGGAGAAGGACATTGTTTTCGGCGGCGACAAGAAGCTGGAACGGATCATCGACGAGATCGAGGAACTGTTTCCGCTGAACAAGGGCATAACTGTGCAATCCGAATGCCCGATCGGGCTGATTGGCGACGACACCGAAGCTGTGTCCCGCAACAAGGCCAAGGAGCACGGAAAGACAATCGTGCCGGTGCGCTGCGAGGGCTTCCGCGGCGTCTCGCAATCCCTTGGCCACCACATCGCCAACGACGCGATCCGCGACTGGGTGTTCGAGAAGAAGGACGTCGAGTTCGAGGCCGGCCCGTACGATGTCAATGTGATCGGCGACTATAATATCGGCGGCGACGCCTGGGCTTCGCGCATCCTGCTCGAGGAGATGGGCCTGCGCGTGGTCGGCAACTGGTCGGGCGACGCTACCCTGGTCGAAATAGAGCGGGCGCCAAAGGCGAAGCTCAATCTCATCCATTGCTACAGGTCCATGAACTACATCTGCCGGCACATGGAGGAAAAGTATGGCATCGCCTGGATGGAGTACAATTTCTTCGGCCCCTCCCAGACCGAAGCCTCTCTGCGCAAGATAGCCAAGCACTTCGGGCCGGAAATCGAGGCCAAGGCCGAGGCGGTCATCGCCAAATACCGGCCGCTGGTCGAAGGGGTCATAGCCAAGTACCGGCCGCGCCTCGAAGGCAGGACGGTGATGCTCTATGTCGGCGGGCTGCGCCCCCGTCACGTCGTCACCGCATATGAGGACCTGGGCATGGTGATCGTCGGCACTGGCTATGAATTTGGCCATAACGACGACTATCAGCGCACCGGCCACTACGTGAAAAAGGGCACGCTGATCTATGACGACGTAACTGGTTACGAGCTGGAGAAGTTCATCGAGGGGATCCGTCCTGATCTCGTGGGCTCCGGCATCAAAGAAAAGTACCCGGTCCAGAAGATGGGCATACCGTTCCGTCAAATGCATTCCTGGGATTATTCCGGCCCGTATCATGGCTACGACGGGTTCGCCATCTTCGCGCGCGATATGGACCTGGCCATCAACAACCCGGTCTGGAACCTCTACGACGCCCCCTGGAAGAAAAAAGCCGAGCCGTCGGCGGCGATCGCAGCCGAATGAAACCCTGGCCTCCCGGAAGCCGGGAGGCCGCGAACGCCTGTGGCCGCTTGTCCGCGGGAGACCTGAAAAACGTTTCGACGTCCCTGTGCCGCCGTATGGCGGGCCAGATGGAAAGAGGTAACCACCCATGCCGCAGTCGGCTGAAAAAGTTCTCGACCACGCGCCCCTGTTCCGCGAGCCGGAATACAGGCAGATGCTCGCCGAGAAGAGGCTGAATTTCGAATGTTTTCACCCGGACCAGATCGTTACCGACCAAGGCGAATTCACCAAGACGTGGGAATACCGCGAAAAGAACCTTGCTCGCCAAGCGCTTGTCGTGAACCCCGCCAAGGCCTGCCAGCCGCTCGGCGCGGTGTTCGCGGCCGCAGGCTTCGAGCGAACCATGTCCTTCGTCCACGGCAGCCAGGGCTGCGTCGCCTATTACCGCTCGCACCTGTCGCGCCATTTCAAGGAGCCTGCTTCGGCGGTTTCCTCCTCGATGACCGAGGACGCGGCAGTGTTCGGCGGCCTTAAGAACCTGGTCGACGGGCTCGCCAACACGTACCAACTCTACGACCCGAAGATGATCGCCGTCTCGACCACTTGTATGGCGGAGGTCATTGGCGATGACCTGCACAGCTTCATCGAGAACGCCAAGGACGAAGGCTCGGTCCCGCGCGACTTCGACGTCCCCTTCGCCCATACGCCGGCCTTCGTCGGCAGTCATGTCGATGGCTACGACGTCACGCTCAAGGGGATTTTGGAGCATTTCTGGAAAGGCGAGGAGCGAACGGAAGCCGAGGGGACCATCAACGTCATTCCGGGCTTCGACGGATTCTGTGTTGGCAACAACCGGGAACTCAAGCGCCTGCTCGACCTGATAGGCGTGTCCTATACCTTGATCCAAGACGCCTCTGACCAGTTCGACACGCCGTCCGACGGCGAATACCGGATGTATGACGGCGGCACGAAGATCGAAGACGTGAGGAAGGCGCTCAACGCCGAGGCGACGCTGTCGCTGCAGCATTACAACAGCCGAAAAACGCTAGAGTATTGCGAGGGGGTGGGGCAGGCGACGGCCTCGTTCCATTACCCGCTCGGTGTAAAGGCGACTGACGACTTCCTGATGGAGGTTTCCGCGATTTCCGGCAAGCAAATCCCCGAGGCAATCCGCCTCGAGCGCGGCCGACTTGTCGACGCCATGGCGGACAGCCAATCCTGGCTGCACGGTAAGAAATACGCCATTTACGGCGATCCGGACTTTGTCTACGCCATGGCCCGCTTCATCATGGAGACGGGCGGCGAGCCGACCCATTGCCTCGCCACCAACGGCACGTCGGCATGGGAAGCGGAGTTGAAGGAACTGCTTGCATCATCGCCCTTCGGCAAGGATGCTCAAGTCTGGGCGGGCAAGGACCTCTGGGCGATGCGCTCGCTGCTCTTCACCGAGCCGGTGGACCTGCTGATCGGCAACTCCTATGGCAAGTATCTGGAGCGCGACACGGGCACGCCGCTGATCCGGCTGACGTTTCCGATCTTCGATCGCCACCATCACCATCGGTTTGCGCTGATGGGCTATCAAGGCGGGTTGCGCGTGCTGACGACGATCCTCGACAAGATCTTCGACAAGCTCGATCGCGAGACAAGCGAGACGGGCGTGACGGACTATTCATATGACCTCACCCGCTAAGCTTGACGGTCGGCTTTGGCCGGTCGTCTTCCCGAGGGACTTTGGAGACCGACGCAATGTCCTTGCTCAGAGCCAAAATCAAGGATGTCTTCAACGAGCCTGGCTGCGAAAAGAACCGCGGCAAGGATGCCAAGGCGCGCAAGGAGGGCTGTTCGAAGCCACTGACCCCCGGGGCGGCGGCCGGCGGCTGTGCCTTCGATGGCGCCAAGATCGTGCTGCAGCCGATCACCGACGTTGCGCATTTGATCCATGCGCCGCTCGCCTGCGAGGGCAATTCCTGGGACAACCGCGGTGCGGCTTCGTCCGGGCCAGCCCTGTGGCGCACAAGCTTCACGACCGACCTCACCGAACTCGATGTTGTGATGGGGCAGGGCGAGCGGAAGCTTTTCAAAGCGATCCTCGAGATCAAGGAAGCGTATGGGCCGCCGGCTATCTTCGTTTATCCGACCTGCGTGACGGCGCTGATCGGCGACGACATCGAGGCCGTCTGCAAGCGCGCGGCGGAAAAGTACGGCTTGGCCGTTGTACCGGTCAATGCGCCGGGCTTCGTCGGCTCCAAGAATCTCGGCAACAAGCTTGCCGGCGAGGCGTTGCTCGAGCATGTCATCGGCACGCTCGAGCCCGACGATGCCGGCCCTTACGACATCAATATTCTTGGCGAATTCAACCTCTCGGGCGAATTCTGGCTGGTGAAGCCGCTGCTGGATCGGCTCGGGATCCGGGTGCGCGCCTGCATTCCGGGTGACGCCCGTTACGTCGACATTGCCTGCGCGCACCGCGCCCGGGCGGCTATGGTGGTGTGCTCGACCGCGCTCATCAATCTCGCCCGCAAAATGGACGAGCGCTGGGACATCCCGTTTTTCGAGGGCTCCTTCTACGGTATCACCGATACCTCGGATGCACTCCGGAACATAGCTGAGCTGCTCGTGAAGCAGGGTGCTGATCCGGAGATCCTCGGCCGCACCGAGCTATTGATTGCAGAGGAAGAGGCGATCGCCTGGAAGAAGCTAGCGGCCTACCGGCCGAGGCTCGAAGGCAAGCGCGTGCTGCTCAACACCGGCGGCGTGAAGTCCTGGTCGGTCGTCCATGCGCTGATGGAGATCGGGATCGAGATCGTCGGCACCTCTGTCAAGAAGTCGACCGTCGAAGACAAGGAGCGGATCAAGCAGATCCTCAAGGACGACAACCATATATTCGAGCAGATGGCAGCGCGCGACCTTTACGCCATGCTCTCCGAACACAAGGCCGATATCCTGCTATCAGGCGGGCGCACGCAATTCGTCGCTCTGAAGGCCAAGACACCCTGGCTCGACATCAACCAGGAGCGCCAACACCCTTACGCCGGCTATGACGGCATGGTGGAACTCGTACGCCAGATCGACCTGGCCATTCAAAACCCCATCTGGTGCCAGGTACGGGAGCCGGCACCATGGGATTGCCAGCCTGCGATGGGGGAGGAACGGCCGTGCACGAAAAGCGAGACCGTGACCTTGCATGCTGTCCAGGAATTCTCCGGCACCACGGCCGCTGATTTCGGCGAGTGTTGAGGAAGCCAATGGGCCGCATCCTTCCCCAGACCAAAGCGGCGGCGGTCAATCCGCTGAAGTTATCGCAGCCATTGGGTGCCGCCTTGGCCTTTCTTGGCGTCGACGGCGCGATGCCCTTGTTCCACGGCAGCCAGGGTTGCACCAGCTTCGCGCTCGTGCTCTTCGTGCGACATTTCAAGGAAGCCATTCCCTTGCAGACAACCGCGATGGACGAGGTGGCAACGATCCTCGGCGGGGCAGACCATCTGGAAGAGGCGATCCTCAACCTCAAGGCCCGCACAAAGCCAACGCTGATCGGGGTTTGCACGACCGCGTTGGTGGAAACCCGGGGCGAAGACTGCGCAGGAGATATCGCCAATATCAGGCTGAAGCGGACCAAAGAACTCGCGGGTACGGAGGTGGTGCTGGCCAACACGCCAGATTTCGATGGTGCGATCGAAGAGGGCTGGGCCAAAGCTGTCACCGCGATGATCGAAGGGATTACACGGCCCGGCGAGCAAGCGCGGCAGTCGAAGAAAATCGTGATCCTGCCTGGCTGGAACCTCACTGTGGCTGACACCGAGCATTTACGTGAGATGGTTGAAAGCTTTGGACTGAAGCCGGTGATTCTGCCGGACATCTCCGGCTCGCTCGACGGTACGGTGCCCGACCGCTGGGTCACGACCACCTATGGCGGCACCAGCGTCGAGGATATCCGCGAGCTAGGCACGGCCGAGCAATGTATCGTCATCGGTGAGCATATGCGCCGCCCGGCCGAGCTGCTGCAGAGGTTGACCGGCGTGCCTTACGTGCTGTTCCGGTCGCTGACCGGATTGAGGGACGCCGACCGGTTCGTCTCGCTGCTGTCCGCAGTTTCGGGCGAGGCGGCGCCGGCTGAGGTGCGCCGTCGGCGGGCGCAGTTGCAGGACGCGTTGCTCGACGGACATTTCCACTTTGGAGGCAAGAAAATTGCGATCGCTGCTGAACCAGACCAACTCTACCAACTCGCGAGCTTCTTCATCGGCATGGGCTCCGAAATCGCGGCGGCGGTCACAACGGCCGCTATGTCGAAAATTCTGGAGGAAGTACCGGCGCAGTCGGTTCAAATCGGCGATCTCGGCGATTTGGAAGCGCTTGGCGCCGGCGCTGATCTTCTCGTTACTCATTCCCACGGCCGCCAGGCGGCGCAGCGTCTCGGCATTCCGCTCATGCGGGTCGGCTTCCCGATCTTCGACCGGCTCGGGGCCCAGCACAAGCTCACAATCCTCTACCAGGGGACCCGCGACCTGATCTTCGAGGTTGCGAACATTTTCGAAGCCAACGGGCGAGCGCCGACGCCTGAGGCGCTTCATCCACTCCGTAAGCGAGAAATGCCAGATGAGCTCCGTCCGTCGCCTCTCGCTCGTCACTGACGAGGTTCACGCACCGACGCCGGAACGCCAAGCGGGCGCATTGCGCGTGGCGATCGCCACGCAGGACATGAAGAACCTCAACGCCCATTTCGGATCGGCCAGGCGCTTTGCTGTCTACGACGTGATGCGCGAGGAGTGGAATCTCGTGGAAGCCGTGGCCTTCGATGACGTTTCCGACGAGAGCGGGAAGCATCGAACTGAGGGCGATGACCGCATCACCCCGAAGGTGGAAGCGCTAAAGGGCTGTCATCTCCTGTTTTGTCTGGCGATCGGCGGACCTTCGGCAGCCAAACTTGTTTCCGCAAAGATCCATCCGATCAAAGTGCCGCAGCCCCAGACCATCCAAGAGGTGCTGTTGCGCACGCAGATGATGCTCAGAACGTGTCCTCCCCCTTGGCTGCGCAAGGTGCTGGCGCAGGCAGGTGTCGCTGAACAGAAACCCTCCTTCGAGGACGAGGACTAAAATGAGGAGTGGGCGAAATGTTTGAAGCCGCTGTTAGCCCTGCCGCCACCGAGGACGAGGCGGCCCTTGCCACCCCGTTCGTCAAATGCCTCGTGCGGCTGATCCGTGCCAATGATTCCCACGGGTCATGGGAAGGCAAATCGGACGCCGAGCTGCTGGGCGACTTCATCATCACCAGCGAACAGCGCCGTGCAATTCCAATCATCGGCGATCCCGATCCGGACGTGCTGTGGAGGCTCGATAAGTTCTACACCGCCGTCGGGCTTGCGATTGAGGAACGCTCCGGCCTGATGGCATCGCCGATGATTGAGATAAGCCATGAGGGCTTCGGGCGCGTGCTCTTCACGGCCGGGCGGTTGGTCGTTCTGTCCAAGACCTTGCGCGACGTCCACCGGTTCGGTTTCGAGACGTTCTGGAAACTCGCCGCGGCCGGTACCCAACTGGCCGGCGATGCCACCGCAGCCATTGAGGCTTATCCCGAGGTGGCGCGGGCGTGATGAAACCGATTTTCGATAGAGGGGATCATGTCAGGCCTTGAGGACATGCGAGCCCTCTCAATCGAGGCGGTCCAGGCCGATGTGGTTCTTGGGGTAGCGCTGATGAAGCCAGTGGTACTGATCTGTTCGCAAGATGCGGAGTTGTATCTGTTCCTCAGCCACATTCTGGGGGTGGACGGCTTCACGAGTGAGCCGGCAGGCGGCGTGAAGGAAGCACTTGCATTGGCCCATCAACGGGAGCTCCTGGCGGTAGTCCTGGACTGCGGGCCAGCAAGCGCGGCAGGCTCCACAATCTGCGCCCGGTTCAAGGCGGAGCCCCGGACCGGCCCCCTGCCCGTCATTGCGTTGATCGCGCCCGGCGCCGAGAACCAGCACCTCGATCTCTTGAAGGCAGGTGTTGACGAGAGCTTTGTGCGGCCCTTCGCACCGGCCAAGCTGCTTGACTGTCTACGCACGAAGTTGGCGCTGCCACAGCCGGGTTCAAACGGGATAAAAGACGGCAGCTGGCTCTGTTGCGGCAGCCTTGAGATGAAGCTCGATGCTCACCGGGTTCGAGGTAATGGCCACGACATCCATCTCGGACCTCTCGAATTCAACCTGCTGCGGCAATTTCTTGAGGCTCCCGGCAAGGTCTTCAGCCGAGACGAGCTGATCGACGCGGCCTGGCCGGACAATATCCATGTCGGTGAACGCACTGTCGACGTCCATATCAGCCGGATCAGAAAGGCGCTGAAGGCGGCCTCGCCAGGTAGCGTCATTCATACTGTCAGGTCTGCGGGCTACTCGCTCGAGAAGCTGGACGACTGAATCGCGAACGGACGGTGTGCCACTCTCCATCTTCGTTGGAAGGCAAGTCTTGCCGTTCGAAACGCGCTACGGGCGCGACATCTCAGGGGGAAGCAGTCAGATGGCCTTCAAGAAAATACTCAGTGTGACGGGAGCTGACCATTCCGATCAGGACGTGGCAATAGCTGCTCGCTTATGCGCCGAGGTCGGCGCGTATCTTTCCGTATTAATTATATCGCCTCCGCCGCTCCTGATGTCGCCACCGGTTATTGGGTCCCCTCCGCCGTTGGGCGGTGGCATCGCCGAGTGGTCTAGACATCGCGCACACCACATTGCCGCGCGGGAATTTTCACAGGACATGGCCAACCTGGAAAAGACATCGAGGGAAATTCACAAAGTGCTGAGAGCCACGTGGCGCTGCTATGATGTCGACATCGAACACTGCGACAAGGCTGGCGTGGGTGACGCGGTGCGGCAGCGGGCGCTCTGCACCGACTTGACAATCGTCGGCCCCGCACTTCTCGACGAGACTAGTCTCGGACCCCTTGTTATCGACGGCAGCTTGTTCGATACCGGAAAGCCGGTACTTGTCGTCCCGGAGGGCGCTCAGGCGACTCTGTCCCCACGGCGCGTCCTGGTCGGCTGGGATTCGCGAGTCGAGGCGTCCCGTTCGGTTCGGGAAGCGCTGGATCTGCTATCCGGTGCTGAGGAAGTTCGTGTCGCAGTCGTCGATCCGGAGGCGACCTGCACCGAAAACGGCGCCGAGCCGGGAGCCGATATCGCTGCCTATCTCACTCGGCACGGTGCTAGGGTTTCGGTCGACCGGCTGGCGAGCCGCGGCAAACCGGTGGCCACGGTGCTAGCGCAGCACGCAATCGACACGTCTGCCGACGTGATCGTCATGGGCGCTTGTGGCAGCCGCCGGCTGCGCGAGCGGCTCTTCGGTAGCGTGACAAGATGGATAGTTGGCAAACCGCCATTGCCGCTGTTTTTGGCCCGCTGACGGGTTCTGAAGTGGCTCCGACGCTGTTCCAAGCTCTACTCCGCTGGTCACCTACCCTGATACCAAGTCGCAGGAAGGTCGCCGCAAACGAGCAGGTTTCGTGAGCAACTTGCGAGCGCCGTCGCGAAGAACATTCCCCGGACGCCTCTAACGCGCTCGGTGTCTGCTCGCCGAGACAACCCGTAACGCCGCATACAAATGGCCGGGCAGAGGCCCAGGCGTCTCAATGCGCTCAAACCAGCGATACTCGAGCCGGCGTCAGGTCGAGAAAGAGAGTCGTTTGAGCGCGGCAGGCCGCGTTCGGACCGTAGCCTCATCGTATTGGGGTTATCACGATTCCCTTCACCACTGGCCGGGAAATGCACGGCAACGACCGTGCAGCGGCCAACGCACCGACCTTCGAGTCCGACGTCGGGCTCTTGCCGGCCCTGGCGCGAACGGTGGCATCAATCACGTGTCATCGCCTGGGATGGTAGCCGGGTCAGCGGCGGGGGCGGCCGCATCTTCGGCGTTTTCAGTTTGCCCGGCCCACCGCGTGGCGACCGAGCGGGCTTGAGGCCGGTCAATTCCGACAGCGCTCACATCGCACCATGTGGTCCCTGTAGGTCCTGCGAAGGGACACAGAACAACAAAAGTAGGACCCAGGAGAGTTCACCGGCCCGGCACAGGCCGGCATTCATCCTGGCCCTCTTCGCCACAATCACATCTGACGATGACGGTACTCGCGACCCGCAGCCGGACATAACCGGCTTCGTCGTGAAACTCTGGCGTTGCGAGCCAGGAATTCAAGCGCAAAGCGGAAGAGGTAGGGCAGGGGCGATGCTCGGAGGGAGCGGCCCCTGCAATCGCAATGGCGTTCCGCTGAGCGAGCGGAACGGCAAGAAGCTCAAGCAAGGCTTGAGGCGGACGATGATGACGTGGCTGGCGCTAGCCAACGCAGTCATGATGTCAATCTGTTCGTCCCTATATGTCGAGACGTCCGTGGCCACGCTTCTGTGCCGACGCGAAGCGGGTGATGCGTGTCCAAGACCTGACAATGGCAGAAAACATGTCGCCACTAGTACAACCGGTTATCTAGTCGCCCCGGGAGCTTTTTTAAGTACAATCAAGCGTTTACTGCACGCTGAGCGCGTTGGCACGGCCTTTGCGAATTTAGATTCAGCAACACTGACTGAGGCTGACTGCACCCAGATGCGCAAGACGAGCGATGCTCTCCCTTCCTCGAACCCTCGTGCTCCGTCTCAAAAGGGGAACAAGCTCGCGCATAAGGTCACGCGACCTTTGGCAACAGCTTTGGAGAGCGACTTGGTGTTGCAGATGGGGTCACCGGCTCCTTCAATCAAAGTGGAGGACTGGCTGCGTGGCGAGCCCCTTGCGAACTTCCAGCGCGGCAATGTGCGGCGGAGATGCTCGAGCTGATGCAGCTACAGGAGAAATACAAAGACAGCGGACTTGAGATCGTCGGGATCGCGGCTGATGAAGACGCTCCAACGGCCGTCGAGGCCCGGACCAAGTTGGACGCGTGGTTGGGCGAAAAGTGCCCCGATCTGAATCATCGGATTGCGTTCGACTTCACAGGCGAAATGAAGAAGCTTTGGAGGGAACCCAGCTTTTGCGTCGGGGTTCCGACCTCGTTCGGTAGTCGACCGAGACGGCTGCATCGCCTTTATCGGTCATCCGAGCCAACTAGGTGAGGTTTTGCCGAAAGTGCTCAACGGCAGCTGGCATACCAGCAACAAAGCGAAAGCGGCCGATCAGGAGCGGATCGCAACAAGCGAACCCCTGGCGCGCAGACAAGCGTTGAAGAAGCCGATCGATGACAGGTTCTGGGCGGCGGTGAAGTTGGAAGATTGGAAGACGGCGCTCTGGGCTATGGAAGAGGGCATTGCCTTGATGCCGGACGACCTCAATTTCCGCCTGTCTCATGCGCATCTGTTGCTTCAAAAAATGCAAGACATGTGGACCGGCTTGCCCGTGATGCGCCAATTGGTTCGGGACGCGATCGACAGAAATTCCGAGGATTGGATGGTTTCGGCGCTAGACCAACTTTTCCATCCGGCCAATGACCATTCGCGCCTTCCCCCTGCTGAGCGCTTCGCGATGGGCAAGGAGCTGTCCGAACACATCCTGGCGCTGAATCCCCCGCAAGGCGACAGTCCTAAGTTCCGGTCCTATCCCGCGGTCGCCCGGTACTATCACGAGAACGGCAACAATGATCGCGCGATCGAGTTGGTCGAACTGGCACTGACCTCGCTGGACGGTCCGGAGCCTATCCCAGCCGAATTGAAAGAGCAGCATCTGCCGGATTTGCTGCAGGCCCTCGCCAGGTACAGGGGTGCGAAGGCTTGTTGCGGCGCTCTCTTTGCGGCTCCGCAAAACAGTTTCCCGAAGGTGCCAAAGCGCCGTCGGCCGAGGAAGAAAGATAAAAAAGGGTAATTGGTCCAAATGACTTACTGGCCAATTCGTCCATTTCCCTGGCGTGACCGCAGGAAGGAGGTCCATGCAGCACTTGGTCCATCGTTTGCAGCAGGATCGAGGCTCGATTCTTCATGGCCTCCCGCATTGCGGCGGAAGCGATCTTTGACGTGAATCCGCGTGGAAGACTTCGCAGTCAAGGACGTGTTCAAGGTCGGCCCGAGGGACATCAATTGCGTGGAATCAGCGGGGCCGAGCCAAGCGTCGGCTGCGCAAGTGTGCCCGAAGTAGGCGCCCCAGAAAAAAGACAACGTGCTGTGGAGGCTCGATTTGTTTTATACCGCCGTCGGGCTTGCCATTGCGGAGCGTCTCCGCCCGGTGACATCGCCAATCGTGGAGATGAAAACGTAAGGACTTCAGGCCGTCCTTTTCATGGTCGGGTAACTCGTCTTTCTGTCCAGACGTCCATGGGTTCGGCTTCGAGACGTTCAGGAAGATCGAGGAGGCCGGTACGAAACTGGTCGACGATTCGACTTCAGCCATCGAAGCCTAGCCCGACGTGGCACGGGCGTGAAGAAACCGATTTCGAGGAAGGATTTTATGTCAAAGCTAGACGAGATGGGGAAGAAAGTCAGAAGGCTTCAGCTGCGAGCGGCAGTTGCCAAGATGCAATTGCGACCTTGCAGAGGATCTCCCGGGAAAATGGACTGAGATAGAGGAAGTTGCTCAGGAAAGTCGGCGGTTTTTTCCGAGTTGGATGGTGCCAAGAGAGCGCTCGCTGCAATGAAGAAGTTACTATGACGAACACATTTATCACCCGCGACGGCTCCGGATGGGTGCCGGAATATCTCACCGCTATAGACGGCACGACCTGCATCGGCTGCGGCCGCTGTTTCAAAGTCTGCTCTCGCGAGGTCATGCATCTTTACGGCGTCGATGACGCGGGTGAAATCCTCGGCGCCTGCGACGGCGAAGACGACGATTTCGATGGCGAGCTCAATCGCATGATCATGGTCGTCGATCATGCCGGCCGCTGCATTGGCTGCGGGGCCTGCGCCCGCGTCTGCCCGAAGAACTGCCAGACCCATGTTGCGGCCGATCAGGTCGCAGCGTGATCTGAGGAGACAAAACCAGGAGAACGGAGTTGACCTTTAGAATGTTTTGTCGAGTCCTGGCGGTGGTGCTGTGCAGCACCGCACTGACTGTCTACTTCGCATCTCATTCGATCGGCACAGTAGTCGTCATGACGCTGGCCTGTTCGCTGCTCCTTCAGCTGGCGTATTTCGCAAGCGTGCTCCTTCTGATCTGGCGGTCTGGCTGCGTTAGCCGAGCTGGCCAAAGGGCTGAGCATTTCGGCAGTTGCAAGGAAGTTGGATCCGAGCCGCCAGGCCTTGATGAGGCAACGAACGAATCTGCAGATTTGCTCCAGCGCGATCAAATACTGGCTATATCGCTGCTGCTGCCTTGAGGTGCTATGACAAGGTCAGTGCTCAAGTTAGCGCCATTGAGCAGTTATTAGAGCGAATACTGTGCTTGAGAAGTCGATGGTGAATGCAATCCGGTCGTTCTGGTTATCCCGGAGATGCAGTTCTTGAATCCCATAGGCATTGGTAGGCTCTCGCAGCACGCCGGCGTGCGGTTGCAATTCTCAATGACGAACGTAGGCGCTGGAAATAGTAATGCGGCTCTTCGGGCACCGACCCAGACGACATCGAATCAAACCGATGAGCCGACCACGCCGAAAATCGTCTGGCTATTCTCCATGGTGCTTGGCTTCAGTCGCCTTATCTGGGCACGCTTCGTCGTCCACCAGGATCTGCCGACTGTCTTGCGCTGCCATGCTGGGGCTTTCGAGGCGCTGGGCGGCGCTCCTCGCGAAGTGCCTTAAGACCGTATGAAGACGGCTGTGATCGGGAAGGCGATACCGGCGGCATCGTCTACAACCGGGTCGATCTTGCCCAACACTATGGTTTGCATCCCAAGGCCTGCCGGGCTCACCGCGCCAAAACAAAAGGCAAGGTCGAGCGGCCGTTCCGCTACATTCGCGAGGACTTCTTCCTGGCCCGGTCCTTTCGCACCTCGAAGACCTGAACGTGCAGTTGCGTCACTGGCTGGACACGGTCGCAAACCCGAGAGTTCACGCAACCACACGGCGTGTCGTCAACGAAGCTTTCGCCGAGGAGCGGGCAGGGCTCCGGCCGCTGCCTTTGGCTCCCTTCCGATCGGTCCTGAAGCTCGAGCGACGCATCAGCCGGGAGGGCATGGTCAGCGTCGGCAGCAAATTCTACAGCGTGCCCGACGCCACCAGGCGCCGTGTCGTCGAGGTGCACACGCTGGCCGAAGAGGTACGCATCTTCGAGGACACCGCGCTGATTGCCGCCCATCCCATTCTCGAAGGCCAGCATTAGCGTCATGTGAGCCGGGTCATCGCAACATCCATGTCCACAAGCGCCGACAAAGACTGAGTAACGACGAGGTCATTCTTCATGGCTCGGGCGACAGAGTCGCTGCGCCCGTTGGCCTCCTACGACGCCGTCGCCTGGTAATGGCGAAAGAGCAGCGTCCATGACGAACGCGCTCGACACCATGCCATCCACGATCGACCGGATGCGCCACGACCTCGTCGGCCTGAGATGCCGCGCGCGCTCGAAGCACTCGATCATGTCGTGCGCCGGCTCGAGCAAGGCGAGATCGCCCTCGAAGGCATGGACATTCTCCTTTCGGAAGAGTTGACCCTCCGCGAGAACAGCCGGACCAAGACGGCACTGCGCATGGGGCGTCTGGCCACGATCAAGACGCTCGCCTGCTTCGACTTCTCTTTCCAGCCCTCGCTCGAGCGATCGAATTTTCACGCTCGCCCAACTCGGCTTCGTCGCCCGCTGCGAGGTCGTCCACTTCCTCGGCCCACCCGGCACAGGCAAGAGCCATCTGGCCATCGCACTTGCCGTCGATGCTTTGAAGGCTGGAAAGAGCGTCTATTTCTGCACGCTCGCCGAACTCATCGCCGCACTGGCAAGGGCCGAACGCGAAGGCCGCCTGCAGGAACGCATCCGCTTCTTCTGCCGGGCCTGCTCTGCTCGTTGTCGATGAGATCGGCTACCTGGCCGTCATCCACGGTGGCGGCAATCTGTTCTTCCAGCTCGTCAACACCCGCCATGAGAAGGGCGCCTTGATTCTCACCTCAAACCGCGGCTTCGCCGAATGGTGCGAGGTCTTCGGCGACCCTGTCGTTGCAACCGCACTTCTCGATCGCCTGCTTCATCATGCGGTCGTCGTCCAGATCGAACGATCGAGCTATCGGCTCCGCCAACACGCTGCCATGGCCGAGATTGAAGATCAGCGGTCCGTCGCCCAGCGCCTTGAGGATCGCATCGACGCCGTCAGGCAGATGGTCAAAACTGCGGCTTGACCCTGTCCGGTCCGAGGGGCGCACTCTGCTTTTGGGGAAAATTCGAGCGGCATTGACACCCACTTACCCATCATCTGCGCAACGCTGAGTTCGCTACGCTGCGGCTCAGGCCTGCTTAAGCTCGGCGCCCGCGTCATCGAAACCGTCTCGCGCATCCGCCTAGCCTTCCACGACCGCCGGGGCGGTAGGCCCCGGCGAACTACACAACTTCCACCCTCCAGCGGCGTTCACAAGTCCAGACACAGCCGCAATGAAAAACCTGTCCAACGCTCAGCGGCAAACAGACCAAGATGCGTCATGAATAAGATGGGCTAGGCCATCATCTGTTTCACAAGCGATCCAGCAGATGGCACGTCGAGGAGTTGGGTAGTCGCTATCAGGGGGAGAAGCACTGAATGCCGCCGGCCGTCGATGCAGATGGCCAGGTCCTAGACGCGCCCTTGCAAAGCCCAGGGATAGGCAAGCCGCACTGCGGCTGATGTGCAAGCAAGTTGCCGGTCATCTTCTGCAAACCGGAGCGCGACTGCCTCTATTACAATACGCAGGTGCATACGATCGTACACTTCCTTCCCTGCGGAAGAGCCCTTGGCGGCGACAAAATCCAACAATCCATCGAAACCCAGACAGCTGACGCTTCGCGAAGGTGGGGCGGCTGACCCAGAAGTTGCGCGACGATGATCGGTTCGCCAGCCTGATCTCGAACGAGATAACTATGTCCTGAACCTGCCAATTCCTACACGACTTTTTGTGCCTTGGGGGTAAAGTGTGGATTTACCCTCGTCGGTTGGTTTGAGAAATATGATTGTAAATCAGCTTCTTCGACGGACGTTTTCTCGCTTGGCACGTCCCCTGCGTTGATGACGGCATACAAATTGAAGGAGCCTAAATGTCACGTGTCGCGAAGCTCACGAATTCGAGCGCCATCCAAGGCCCCCCCACTCTTTCTCTGAGGGAAAAAGAGTGTATTCTGTGGACAGCACAAGGAAAATCATCATGGGAAATAGGCGTTATTCTAGGAATATCAAAATATACCGTCGATTTCCACATAAAAAATGTTATGCGAAAATTCAATGCTACTAGCAGAACGGCCGCTGCCATAAAAGCAGTACACTGCGGAACGATCGAACTCTAGACACCGCATTCAAGGACTTTCATGCTGCGATCATCATCAATATTCCCCTAAGGCGAAATAATGCGCCGAAATCGGATTTCTATACCATGTTTTCGGAACCTGCCTCTTTGGCGCGGTGGCTGCAGTGCTCCAGACGGGAAATGGTGACGGTGGGCGGCGATGCACACTAAAGCAGATAGGCGTTCGATTGATCTGCAAAGAAGTGTACATCGTCTGCGATCTGCCGAAGCTGTTCTTTCGGGGTCGCTGTTTTTCTCAACAATTCGCGATTGTGTCGCCGGGTGGTCTCTGAGAATGGAAGTCCGGCACAGGACAGGTAGCGAATGGCCCCCTGTGGATCTCGAACTGGGATGACGTTTCCCAGCGTGAAAATACTGGGACTGAAGGGGACATCGAGCCTTCCTGCTTTGAACGCCTCCACTATGGCCTTGTGAAAATCCCTGACCCCGACGATCGGATCGATCAACTCAATGACCTCGCGCTCGATCCAACGCATCTCTTCTGTAATGATCGATTCGTCAAGTTCGATGAAATCGAATATTCTCGCCAGAGCGCATCTGGTCAACCGGATTCCGTTAACGTTAGCCTCAACCGTTGGGATACCGAGCGCCTCTTCGTAGGTCTTTGTGACAACCTTTGCGGCGCCTCCAAGCTTCGCGACTAACCCTCCGAGCAGAATAAGGGCGCTGGCCTTTGCCTTGTCTCGGGGAAACGGCCCCATGTATTGATGCAGAACGGGATAAACGCGCGGTCCGGAGGGCAAATATCGCCGTGCGAGCGAGTCGATCGATCGCAACGCTGCGATATCCTGAAGGCTATTGCCGCCTTGAGGGTAAGCGATCAGCAGGCACTGTACTCCGTCACGCGCGGCGCTAATTGCTTCAAGAAAGGTGATCGCCAAGGATGTTGAAGGCGGGATCAGAACTGCTGTGAGGGTGCCGAACATCTCCCGCGACACAATGATATCTTGATCAGCCAGCTCTCCGCAAATGTTGTCAATTCTTCGCCAAGAGGCGATTGATTCTTCAAGCGGAACTTTCTTCGCATAGGGCAAGTTGTAGGCGATGCCGCCCCCCTCGAAAGATGTAATTCCAGAAGCAATGGCAGTTTCGAAGAGATGGTCGGCAATTGGTGAGCCGTGGCGAATGTCAAGAGGCTGCTTCGTTCGCTCGTTGAGATCGCGACCTCTGCGCCAGCCGTGGGACACCAATGGGTATCCGTTCAAGGCCGTGGGGTTGTTGTGAAGTAGTCGGCTGGCATGATCAAACATTCCAAGCCGGGAGTAGGAATCTATGGTGAGGGTTAAAATATCCGGATTGGCTTCAGCTTCGATCCTGGACAGAAGCTCCAGCATCTCGTCGTGACCTCCGACGCCGGATCGAGGCTGAACGGCGACTGCCCCTGTCCCCTTTGCCTCTGCAAGTAGTTGCGCGACGCAGGGTTTGTTCAGGCTTTTTATGAAATTGCATGTGTCTGCCAGAGTGGGGAGTTCTTGCGTTCGGGCCATCAGGTGGAACTGCGCTGTGTCTGTTGCATTTTAGAGTAGGTAAGAAGCGGTGATCGCGATACTACCATCCTAGGTAGGTGAATGGGCCGAGACTGTCATTTAAAACCGCTGGGCCACTGCCGGAGTCTTGGTGGACGCTGGCTACTGACTGTAGATATGCGCAACGGTGCTGCGGAACATCGTCTGATTGAGGAAAAGTCATGCTTCAAGAGTGTAGCTCAAACTCGCTATTTGCCTTTGAAAAGCTCGAATCGAACGTGCGGTCATATTCGCGATCCTTTCCTGTTGTGTTCAGGAAGGCCGCAGGAGCCATTCTCGAGGACGAGAATGGCTTCGAGTTTGTCGACTTTCTCTCCGGCTCGGGTGTCCTTAACTACGGTCACAACGACCCCGACTTCCTGGATGACGCCATTCAATACTTGAATTCAAACGGGATTATCCATGGGTTAGACATGGCGACGTCGGCAAAAAGGCGATTTATGGAGTGTTTTGACGCAATAATATTGCGCCCACGCGGCCTGACATATAAATTTCAGTTTCCCGGTCCTACCGGCGCCAATGCCGTGGAAGCCGCTTTGAAGCTCGCACGCAAGGTCACTGGACGGCACAGCATAGTTTCATTCACCAATGGCTTTCATGGAGTGAGTTTGGGCGCGCTTGCTGTAACGGGTGCTCGATACTACCGAGATGCGGCAGGTCTTCCTCAAGCTGGCGCAGTGTTCATGCCCTATGACGGATACTGGGGAGCCGATAACGATACTTCAGAGTATCTGGACAAGGTGCTTGATGATGCAAGCAGTGGTGTTGATTTGCCGGCAGCTATCATTCTGGAAGCCGTCCAGGGCGAGGGAGGCATCAAGCCTGCGAGCAAGGACTGGCTGCAATCGGTCGAGCGGCTTTGCAGAAAGAACGGCGTCCTCCTGATTGTTGATGACATTCAGGCGGGTTGCGGACGAACAGGCGACTTCTTCAGTTTTGAGTTTGCCGATTTGTCGCCGGACATCATAGTTTTGTCGAAGTCCCTCAGTGGCAGTGGACTACCGCTGTCCCTTTTGCTGCTCAAACCCGAACTAGACGTTTGGCAGCCGGGCGAACACAATGGAACTTTCAGAGGCAACAACCTAGCGCTTGTCACCGGGACTGCTGCATTGCGAAAATATTGGACGAATGAAGCGCTGTCTGACGGTGTCGCGGAGGCGGAACGCGTTCTGAACGAGCGGCTCCAGCGAGTCGCTCAAAGCAGCCGAGATCACAGCCTTTCTGTGCGCGGAAGGGGTATGATGCTGGGACTCGATTGCAGTACAGGTGAGCTCGCGGAGAAAATCGTCCGCAGGGCCTTTGAAGGTGGGCTTGTGGTGGAGCGATGCGGCGCGAGGCACCAAGTTGTCAAACTTCTTCCTCCTTTGACGATTGACCGGCAGACGCTTCAACGTGGTCTGGACATTCTGGACAAGTCTGTGCACGCAAGCGCCTAAAGCGGATCGGGGCGACCAGCCTGATCTATAAGTGGCGCAGCACGATGAGAGCCCGCGAGACGGGCTTTGCCGACATTGTCGTGGCTACCGACGAGCCTGTCGCCGCTTCGGTGCCGGGGGCGCCCCTAGCTGTGATCGAGCTGGAGATCGTCGGCAAGGTGCGGCTGCCGTTTCCGCTGACCACGCCGCCGACACTGGCGGCGAGCGATGGTGAAGGCGCTGGGCGTCTCATGATCCCGGTTCTGAGCCAGGTGCGGATCTGGTTGGCGGTCGGCCGGACCGATATGCGTCGCGGGATGCAAGGCCTCGTTCTGCAGGTCAGGAGACGTTGGGCCGGGATCCGCATGCCGGCGATCTTTATGTCTTCCGTGGCCGCAGCGCCTGGCACGCCCACGTTACTCGCCCGACTGCCTGCCTATCGGATCGATGATTTGTTGCCGTGGAACTGCAGACCCGCAAAACTGCGGGCCCAACCAGCGGCGGCCTAATCATGCAGCGCAATAAGGTGCATCACCTCTACACCGTCGAACGTGTCGCCAGGGAACTCGGCGTCAGCGAAGCTCTCATCCAGGAACTGACCCTCGGTCTCGAGCCCGAGGAGGGTGTCATTTGGGTGTACGGCGTCAACGATGACGACGGGTTTTTGGCCTTCACCGACGAAGGCATCGAGGAGATCGAACTCCTCCTCGATGAATATCATCGCGTCTCCCCATGGAAAGCTTGACCCCAGCACCGCGGTGCTCAGGTGCTCATGGCCAGCGGACACGCACGTCTGCGGTCTTCACCGATGCGTACCGAGGATCTATCGCAACGTTTGGTTGCCGGCGGTGTGCACCGAGCCCCTCGCCCAATTTCAGAGGGCAGCGATCGGTTCACGTCTTCTGAAGAACACGGAGATGGAGGAATCAGAGCGGAATGAGGACATTTTCCCCGAAGGCATTACTGCGGATCTCGCGGCGCAATATGTTCAGGGACGAGCAGAGAACTATAAGCCGAGCGCTGTTTAGCCATTCTCGATCCAAATATTTCGTCAGCCGCTCCAGGATGTATTTGTTCGTGGATCTGACGGGCCAGGGAAACGGCGCGTTCATAGTCGCCGTCCAAGTGGACGCGCAACACTGAAGAATCAAGCTCTGTCACGACCGTCCGGCATCCGATAGACATTGAGCGAGTACCCGTTAGCGCGACAAGGCGCATGGCAAAATCAGTGTCGCCCACAATGCAAATGCCCGGCCCATCATTGACCTCCGTACAGATCGTACTGATGTCATGTGAATCAAGAAGCGCGTGGAGGTTGTCGCGTTCCGCGAGGCTGCCGCATGCTATCACCGCCGCGTCGCGAGCCACTGTCACAGAACGGGCGTTCCCATGGCCTGTTACAATCGTGCCCATGAGAGCTCCGTCGCCGGTGAGTGATTTACAGACAATTGTGACCGCGTGCTTTTCGGCATAGTTCACCGCCCTGTGGTGCAGTACCTTTGCGCCATGTCGCGACATCTGTGCGATTGTCCCATAGCCAATCTCCGGAATCAGTTGTGCTCCTGGGACAAGATAGGGGTCTGCCGTATAAACGCCGGGAACATCCGAGTATATTTCGCAAGCGTGCTCTCCCAACATTGAGGCGATAGCGATAGCTGTCAGATCAGAGCTATTTCGGCCAAGCATAGTTAACCTTCCGGAGTGATCAATTGCTTGGCCGCCTGCGGCAACCACAACGTCATGTTCCTGCAATGCTGCAATAATTGGCTGGGGATCCATATTCTCTATTGACGCGCGACCGAAGTCTGAATTGGTGCATATCCCGAGGGAATAGCCGTTCAAAGACATTACGGGAATCCTCAGCCGACTGACGGCAGCCTCCAAAAGGCAGGCACTGAGCATCTCTCCGGTTGCGAGTGCCGCATCGAGGTTCGACGGTGACGCTTGCTTGTTGACGTCGAGCATGACCGCTTTCAGGTTACCGGTTGTTCCCGACATCGCGCTGACCACGGCAACGATCTTCTTTTCACCTGCCACTAGTCGATCGGCTATGTGCCCAGCAACTCGGCCATAGTCCTGGGGATTCAAAAAACTGGAGCCCCCGAATTTTAGAACGGAGGCGTTCATGTTCCACCAATCGCATTGTTGGCAATTGCAAGCTGTGCGATGAGAAGTGCGTTGAGCGCGGCCCCAACCTGGAGATTGTTCGCTACCACCCAAATCCAGAGCGCACACGGGTTCTCGGGATTTACTCTAACCCGCCCGACGTGAACAACCGCAGGATCTTCCAGAAATCGCGGCGTTGGATATCCTTCGCGAATTCCGTCTGCATAGAGCCGAACACCTGGCTCTTCCACGAGTAACTTATGGACCTGTTCGAGGCGAACCGGCTCTTCGAACTCAAGGTATACCGCCTCGGAATGGCCGTTCATTACCGGAACTCGAACGCAAGTGGATGTCACGCGGAGATGAGGCACGCCAAAGATCTTTCGAGACTCCTGAATGAGCTTGCGTTCTTCGAGTGTCACGCCTTCCGGGGCGATCTCTCCAACCTGCGGTATTACATTGAACGCAAGAGGGAGAGGAAAGCGCTCCGCGCGAGGTGCTGCGCGCCCACCCAGTGCGGTTCTGATCCCGTTCAATAGCTCGTCAATTCCCACCAGGCCACCCCCCGAAGCGGCCTGGTAGGTGGTCAAAATGATCTGATGAACATCAAATGCAGTCACCAGCGGTCTCAGAGCTCGGACCAGCTGGATCGTGGAGCAATTCGGGTTTGCGACGATGCCCGACTGTGGGCGAACGGCGAGGGCACTCGGGTTAACTTGCGGTACGACGAGCGGTACATCAGGGCTCATTCGAAAGGCGTTCGAGTTGTCAATCACCAAGGCACCTTGGGCTGCAAACCGAGGTCCCCATTCGGCGCTTACTGCGCTGCCTGCGGAAAAGAATGCGATATCGGTTTTGGTATCGTTAATCTCGCCGAGTGGCTCCACGATGCAGATTTGATCTCGAAATTTCGACTGGTGACCCGTCGATTTGGGGGACGCCAGCAGTCGCAACCGAGAGACTGGAATTCGACTTGATTCCAATAACTTTATTAGTTCTGCTCCGACAGCTCCGGTGGCGCCAATGATAGAAATATCGAAGGCTCTCATAAGACCCTCACTCGGGAGTTGCAATAATAATGTTCCGTCGGGGCAGCTGGTGCAGGAGAAACGGCAGTTGCGCCGCGTCATCAAGCACGTAATCCACGCCGATCGAAAGCAATTCGTCTTTCGTTCTAGCAGCTTGATCTCGGGTAACGCCAAGGTTGCCGCCGACTATTATTGGACATGAAATAAGCAGATCCTTTTTGGCATCCCCTATGGACTTCAAATCTTCATACGCGTGGCCATTTAAGCTGCCAATGACTATCGCATCGGCATACGGATGCGCCTGGAACGCACCTACGAATTCCGCGATGGGAGTGCATGCTCCGAGGTTAATGACTGTAAATCCAGCGAGGCTAAGCTCAAATTCGATGAGCTTATTCGCAACTACATGAGCATCGCTCTCCGCCACTCCAAGAATAATGACCCGGTTTTCAGAGGATGGTTCCGTGGCAGATCGCGTAGCGGGAATATTCACTGCTCCCTCCTATTGAATGATGTCAACTGCGGGTCGGTATAGGCCGCGACAAACGTCCACAACCTACGCGAGGTTAGAATTAATTTACCTGGGGATAGAATTTTTGAAAACTCCCAGAATGAGTAGGTCGGAGAATGAAACTCTAGCGCTCCCTAACGCTGAAAGCCTCCAGCATACCGTCTGTATGCTGGAGGTGCGGAAGTGCTGAGTCGGCAACCGCAGGGGTTGACCTGCCACGGGCAATTTACTCCATCTGAGATTAGAGTCCGGCCTCGATTGAAGCGGACAGATGAAGAGAGCGGTTTACGGAAGAGCAGATCATCGCGGTTTTGCGCGAACACGAGGCGGGGGCGAAGGCAGGCGATCTGGCCCGCAAGCGGCATGGACGTCTCCGACGCCTAGCGGCTGAAGGCGCTGGAGGAGGAGAACGCGAAGCTGAAGAAGCTTTCTGGCCGACTAGATGCTGGAAGCCTCGGCGCTGCGCGAGCTTCTGTCAAAAAAATGGTAGAGCCCGTCGCCAAGCGCGAAGCCGTCGCGCGTGAGGGCCGCCATGGGCCTGTGGGAACGGCGGGCCTCTTCCATCGTCAGCGCCGATCGCAAGATGGTCCGCTACCGGTCACGGCGCCCGCCGGACAGGGAGCTGCGATGTCAGTTGCGCGACCTTGCCAACGCGCGCCGGCGCTTCGGCTACCGGCGGCTGTTCATCCTGCTGCGGCAAGGCGGCGAGCCGTCGGGCATCAACCGCATCTGCCGGCTCTATCGCGAGGAAGGGCTGACGGTTCGCAAGCGACGGTCACGCCGGCGCGCGGTTGGCACCCACGCCGATTCTGGTCAAGGCAAGGCCGAACGCCCGCTGGTCGCTGGATTTCGTCCACGACCAGTTCGCTTGCGGCCGACCCTCAACGTCGTGACGACGTGACGCGCGACTGCCTGGCGACAATCCCGGACACCTCGATCTCGGGCCGCCGTGTCGCACGCAAACTGACCGAGTTGATCGCCCACCGCGGCAAGCCGGGCATGATCGGCTCCGACCACGGCACCGAGTTCACCTCGAACGCCATGCTCGCCTGGGCACAGGAGAACGGCATGACTTGGCACTTCATCGCACCGGGCAAGCCGATGCAGAACGGCTTCTGCGAGAGCTTCAACGGCCGGATGCGGGACGAGCTCTTGAACGAGACCCTGTTCTTCGGTCTCGACCATGCCCCCACGGCGATCGCCGAAAGGGCGAATGACTACAACCGATCGCGCCCACATTCGGCGCTCGGCCACATCACGCCGGCGGCTTATGCCGCCAATCTCACCGCAACGGGCGATCGGCTGCGCAACCCCGACCAGCTCCGCCGATCGCCCGTTGCTTAACCCGCGCCATACGGCGTACAACCCGCCGAGCCTCTAATTGCGGCTGGATGAACATTCGGTGGCAGGTCAATGACAACCCAATTAAATCTGGCAAGGCTGCTAGAACCGCCAAACTTCACCTAAGGCAAGCAGCGCCGAGACATTCGATTTGGTCGTAGTGCCATATAGTTCAAAGTTCGGTATCGTTAAAATGAATAACGCGCAAGTTGTCGGATTTTACGTGAGTCAACGGAGATACCTCAAACTTCCTTCTCATACCATTCTTGACTTTTATGTCACTGACATAGAAAAAGCCTACCTTAACATTTTTTATAAGTGAACGAATGTTATGCCTTCGGATAAAAGCAGTCACTTTTTGAAGTTTTAGATGCTCAAAGGCAAATTGGACCACTGCTCTGCCGGCCTCGACCCCTATCCCCTTTCCGGAAGCCGCAAGATGGAGACCGGTTACTATCTCAACGTTATTTGAGTCGCCCGGCAAACCGTTTGAGTCTTCGGGACGATACGTTCCGCTGCACATCAGTCCAGTATAGCCAACGAATTCTCTGGCTTGACGTTCATCTTTGACGAACACCATCCACAAACCGAAACGATGGTATTGCCAATGAGCGATGAAGTGAAGCAGTGCGGCTCTCGACTGCTCTATCGTCGGATAGGATCCGTCTCTGATGGCGTCTACCACGAATGGATCGCTATGAAGTCCGTGTAGAAGAAGCTCGTCTCTATGAGACGGCGGCCTTAGTATGAGGCGCGGCGTTTCTAGGAGGTGCATGAGAACATTCCTTTTCTGAGCCAGTACTGACGATGGAGTGGTACTCCGACATGCGAGCCAGTATGATGTTCCAGAATACGCGCTCCTTGGGATAAATTTCATGAATTCTCTGCAATAATCTTGTTTCTGTATGCGTAAGCTGTTTTAAATTCGCCAGGAGTCCTCTCTGATTGGGGCCGTTTTTTGGTCGAGATGCTCCTGCACTTTTTTCTTGACCGATGCGTGGGGCACTCGCTTCTCTTCGTGGTCAGAGGTTGGACCGCTGGGCGGCCTGTGGCTGTCGACGCTCGATATCGTTCATGGCCGTCAGCAGCTGTCCGTTCTTCAACGCCGTATGTGGAACGTCTATGGACCCCGCCTGATTGCAACAGGTCGGCTGGATCAGGATCGTTGGTCACAACTGCTGACGTATATCCGGCCTCGTGATGCGGCCGGACAACATCTTCGCCGCGAGCCCCGATGGATTTTCGCGCGCTTCCACCTCATCGGCCCCTAGGCCGCTTGATGCACGTTGATGAGCTTTGGGCGGCCTGAAGGGGGGATCTGTTCGCCATTGCGGTGCGTTTTCACAATGCTCATCAGGCGCCGGCGGTAATCCGTCTTGATGGAAGTTGGGGTTTGGGTTGCGGTCAGCGGGTTTGTTTCGGGACGTCTGCCCCCCATCGTTCATGTCGCGAGTAGCGGGATGCGGTAAAAGCAAGCGCAGTAAAGGTCGACCATCGCCCGGCCCATAGCGACCAGTTCCCGCACCCCGGGCAGGTTCTCCAGCCGCCACATCGTCGACTGGGAGGCCAGATTCCGACCCGAAGGCAGCGCATTCCTGGGCCATCTTGAAGATCGGATCGGAGCGCAGCCGGTTGGCGTGGTTACCATCCTCGTAATCGGCGGCGATGATCTTCATGCGGAAGCCGATCATGTCCGCAAGGCCGTGGACGACCTGGTCCGGGCAGCGCGGATCGTCGATGCAGCGCGCCAGACGGTCAGCCACCCGCAGCCGCTTTTCAATCTCGGCCAGAGCGAGAACCCAACTGTCGGACGACAACATGCCAGTCGAAACGGGCGACGACGGACTTGCCGCCAACAGATGACAAACCGGTCAGCGGCAGCGTAGGATCATTCATGGCGGGCGTGGTCTCCGGGAAACGGCGCGGATCGGCGTAAGCAACCAACTGCTACGTCATTTGAAGGCTTGAACCAATCTCCGCCAACCCCCATGAATTTTTCAGGCTAGCAGGCTGTTGAGAAGGACGTTTGGCCTTGAGGATAGCCGCGTCGCCCTTGTCATAGATGAAGGTGATCTCGACCGTTCCGACGACCAATTCGGCAGAGCGATCGCCCGTGACTTCGTCCATCTCATCGAAGCCGGCCCATGTGAATAAGACCATTGAGGGGCTGTACCCGAGATCGAGGCTGGCTTGCAGGGCGCCAAAGGCGATCTCACCATGGTTGTCGGCCCCGATGGTGATCGTGGCGGGTCCGCCGAGGTCAAGATAGCCGCGATCCCACCGGTCAGCTTCGATGATCCGCCAGCGGCCGATCAATTGGCAGCCCGCGGGCGCGGTCATGCCGGCACCGCCATGAGCTTCGGCAGCCGCACCAGATTGTAGGCGGCGGCATTGAAGGTGAAGGCCCATCCGAGGCAGTCGCGGCCACGCAACTTCGTCTTTGCCGGACCGGCGAGCGTCTTGATCAATCCGAACGCCTTCTCAATGCGCTTGCGGATGCGCTGGCTGACCGCATAGTCGCTGTGCCGCGTCGTGCGCCCGCCGATCGCTGAACGGCCCCCGTTGGTATTCTGCGCCACGTGCGGCGTCACCTTCGAGCGCAACTCGTTGATGAAGTCCTGCGCATCGTAGGCCTTGTCGGCGCCGAGTGCGATTGTGTGCGACGTCGGCACGCAGTTCGATCATGTGCAGCGCCGCCACCCGCTCGGCATGTCCGTCGGCCAGCGTCAGGCAGGCATTGACCAGCAGGCCGTGGCAGTTCTCCATCAGCCGGTGCCCGATGAAACTCGTTTCCTTGCCTTTGCCTTTGCGATAGAGCTTGGCGAATAATGCACTGCGATGTGCGTCTGTTTCGATCGTGGGGGCAAGACGGTCGTCCATCGATGTTCTTCCCTTTTTTATTGGAGGCACAAGTTGAAGCTGCAAGAAAGCAGGCTCTCCGCAATTCCAAGCGCGTCGAGACCGGCTGCGCGGTCGTAAAGCTCAATGGCGGTGAGGCGATGCTGTTCGGCGGCGCCGACGCCCTGACGGTCGAGGACCAGCCAGACAGTGAACGGCGCTGCTGGCACGCATTGCTAGGCTGCAAAGCGTGATGTCCGGCGCGTTATGTCTCAAGGGGTCGAGCTTCGAACTCGACGGCTAGCCCTCCCTGCGCGCTCCATCTCGCCGGCGATAGCGCGACACCAATGATGACGAGGAGCCTGAGCGCGGACCTTCGCGAGGCGAGGGATTGCGGCCATTGCGGGTGTCGATGCGGTGGGCGGCGCGCGGCTGATGGATCGGGATTTCGACGCCGGGAGTACCTCCTCGCAAATTAATAAAAGAGTGAATCAGACGGGTCATGTCACGTGAAGGGCTTCAAACGACCCTTGTTCATCAAAGATGCTCCAGATCCGGGTATCTCGCCGCCAGATCACGGTCATACACAAACTGAATTTGACGCACGCTGCCGAATGGCTTTTCTTCGATGAAAAGAAGGCGCCTGGTGCCATAATACATAGGGAACATAGCCATGCCGAACTTAGAGGCCTGTCGCGCTCTTCGGAGGGGGGTAAGCGAATGATTCCCTCCCGTCGCCAAAATTCCGAGCTTGGCAGCCACCTCCCGAATTCAGCCCTGTTCCTCGCCGCAAAAAATTTGGCCTTTTCGGTATCACCCGGATCGAAACGGAAATAGGAGAACCGGTCTCTCGCCGTGATCCAAAGGGGCACCTAAGGATCATCCGGCAAGGGATCATGCACGTTCCTGCCTCCCCGAAGGATCTCTATCTTATATGGTCGAATCCCGGCTGGGCTCGATATCCTCGTTGGCAAGAATCGACGGCAAGAATCGACCCGCCGCGGCCCCGCATGACCCCGCCCCGTGATTGCAACGACCCAAATCGGCAATTGGGTGAACCGAGTGAGAACCCCATTGCAGCATAAATGACGATATTGCGAAGCTGTTGGGAGAAGTATCATACAGGGCCATCCCGCAAGGCGTGCAAACAAACTGATTATGAAAGGTTCCCGGATGAAGAATGTGATGCCTGAAGATGCCCCGAAGGCTGCGGAATTGGCCCTGGGCAACCCTTCGCACGTCTCTACTGTTTCTCGCCGGCTGCAGCACCTGCCGCTATTTCAGCAGCGTCAGGACCCCGAGTTTTTGAAGATTTTCGAGATTGTAGACGCGATGCCGCTCGATGATACGCATTGTCATCTCGTGACTGATCGCGACGCCATCACAACTCCAAAGAGATTTCTAGAGCGTATTTCCTTGGCAGGGTTCCCGTTTCCGAACTACTTCCCCGAGGGCGTTTACGAGCGATGGCTCAATGGAGACGAGCCAACCAAATATGCGCTCAATAAAGAGTACGACATACAGTCCAAAGTTGACGGCATGACCTCTCACTTATCACAAAGTGTTTTTATCAGGTTTATGACAAAGGAAATGGCGCAGTTCCTTGGCTGTGAACCAAGCTTTGAAGCGGTGATTGAAGCCAGAAATGACCGCGGGAGCAGCTATTGGTCCTACGTCAATAACTTGTTCCGGGACGTGAACTACGAAAATATCATACACGATACGGGCTATGTGGAAGGTGTGGGGCAGGCCGAGATCGAGGCGTTCGAGAAAGCAATTCAGCCGTGTCGCTCGCATCGTATTGCTCGAATTGAGGCAATTCAAGACGAGTTATTCGGGCTGGATATCGCATTCGAAGAATTTGAAGCTCGCTTCACAAAACGACTGCTAGAGATATTGGATGGTGACGCGAATTACGGAAAAAGAACCATCGGCATGAAGTCGTACCTGTTGCCCGACATCGGCTTGATAAAACCGCTATATGATCGCACCTTCGCGGCTCATTCTTGGAACGCTCTGAGAAAATCTTTTTGTGACCGCTCCAGAATGGATAGGGAAGATGCGGCCAACATTACCAAGGATCTTTGCAGGTACACTTTTACGCTGTCCCTTGAGGAATGCCTCAAGCGAGACATACCGATGCAGATTCACACTGGCGATGGAGAAGCGCCAGGCGTGATGCTGCGCAACCAGGATCCGTTTTACCTTGAGGAAGTTGTTCGGTTTGACAAAGACAACATAATGCGGATGCCTAAAATCGTCCCACTACACGCGGGGTACCCTTCGGTCGGCAAAGCTGCATGGTTGAGCCATCTTTATCCGAATTGCTATTTTGAGGTGTCAATCATGACACCGTTTGTACATCAAAGTCTGTACGATAGGTATAAACAGGTATTAGAGGCAGTCCCAATTTCGAAGATACTTTTTGCGAGCGACAATTTTCACGTCCCAGAATTGTTTTGGCTCGCCGGGAGGTGGGGAAAGCGATATTTGTCGCAGGCACTAACCGACTATGTAGTCGGAGGGAGCTTGACACTTGAGGAGGCGACTGAGGCAGCGCGCATGATTCTGTATAAGAACAATCGCGTTCTCTACAATTTGGAGTGAGGTCTAACGTTATGTTGGTTAATCGACGGAAGATGGCACCAGCTGGCCCCTTCAAATCCAGCAGATTCGCTTCCACGATTGCAAGGATCGGCGTTCCTCACAATGCCCGTCAGGCTTTGGGAGGACTATTCAAATAAAAAGTAAAAAAGGTGGAACATAGAAATGTATAAGCAACTTGGCAACAGAAATTTCGCATCTGGTAATATGTCTCGCCGTGAACTTATGCTGGCAACGCTCGCGGGGGGGGCTGCCTTAACAATACCATCCTTTTCGTGGGCGCAGGCCATGCAAACAGCGTCTGGGGTGCTACGCGTCGGTGTTCGACAAGAACCAGACTCATTGAATCAACATGTCATGCAGTTCGTGATCTCTTACGAAGTCGTCTCCATGGTCTACGACATACTCGTCGGATTGGATATGGACGGGAAGCTGACGAACAGTGCATTGGCACAGAAGTGGACACCTTCGGAGGACGGACTCGTCTGGACAGTGACCTTGAAGCCCAATTTGAAGTGGGCCGACGGCTCATCATTAACCGTTCATGATGTAGTATCGTCTTGGCAGTTTATCATTGGTTCGGCTAAAGCCGGCGTCGCGCTCAACGAGACCGGCATCGTCAAAGGCTTGGTGAAGTCTATCACTGCTAAGAATGAAAACGCCATCGAGATCACTACCGAGTACCCGGCGGAATCCATCGTTAACGAGCTCCTCAACGAGATTTACATTGTTCCCCAGACGGCCTGGGACGATATCAGCTATGACAAGGTTACCGAGTTCAAAAATCCAACGCCGATCATCGGTAGCGGACCATTTATTGTGAAGGATTGGTCGCAGGGCCAATCGGTGACCCTGGAACGCAATCCATATTTCCGTGGCCCCGGCCCACTTTTGCAGGAAGTGCGCATGCTTCAGTTCGCTAACCCAGATGCGGCTGTGCAGGCTCTGCGCAGCGGCGAGATCGATTATATGACCGACGTGCCCATCAACCATGTGGCGGCGCTCGACGAGGAGCCTGGCATTGTCGCTAAACCATTCATGGGTTATCGGATGGTCTATCTCGGGTTCAACACCTGGACGGGCAAGGGTTCAGGTTCCACGACTGCATTAGCCGATCCGGCGTTCCGCGACGCTTTGGGCTATGCCATTGACAAGCAGGCGATCGTCAAGCGAGTACTGCAGGGATATGGTACGCCTGCTACAAGTGTCCAGGTGCCCGCCTATGGCGCACTTTACCCGGACATTTCTGACATAGTACGCCCGTTCGACTTAGCTTTGGCCAAGGAAAAGCTCGCCGAAGCCGGGTACATGGACCGCGATGGTGATGGCCTGATCGAGGACAAACAAGGCAAGCCGATCCGCATGCGCTTGTATCTTCCGGATGTCGAAACAGCATATCCGGCGATCGCCCAGTTCCTGACTGGCTGGTTTCATGAAGTCGGCGTAGAAGTGACCACCTCTGTGGTCAGCGAAGCTTCGCTTTTGGCCAATGTGGCAGATCCCCGCCAAGGTGGCGGCGACTATGACATGTTGATTTGGTTCTGGGAGGTCAACAAGGCCAACTTCATGCTGAGCGTGTTCGAGACCAGCCAGATTGGCGGTTACAATTGGAGTTTCTGGTCGGAACCCGAATACGATCAGATGTATCACGACTTCACGAGGGCTCGTGGGACTGAGTCGAGTGCGAAGATCGCCGAGGAAATGGTACGCAAGCTCTATGTCGAGGGGCCATATCACGCGCTGTATTACCCTGCGGCGCTCCACGCTTATCGCAGCGATCGCATCTCTGGCTGGCCTGACAGCAAGCTGTCGCCGCTGATAAATGGGATCTATCCCAACCCCACTATCGCCAGCCTCAAAGTCAATGACTAAGGCGATTAAAGGTTATGTTACTTCTTCGGAAAGTTGCGGGCGCCGGGATGACCATATTAGTCATCTCAGCGCTGGGTTTCTTCATTTTTCGTGCGATGCCTGGTGATCCCACGCGAATGTTGATTGGCGGCGCGAAAGGCGTGACTCCAGAAATGCTAGCTCAGGTGCGGGCCCGTTGGGGCTTGGACGCCCCGCTATTTCCCGACCAGTTCATTTCGTACCTATCTTCTATCGTACGCGGTGATTTCGGGTACAGCTTTAAATTCCGCGGCGAGACTGTTCTGGGTGTCATCGGTCCCCGCGTGATGCCGACGTTGCTCCTCGTCGGCATTGCCCAGGCGATTGCCATGGTAGTCGGCCTCCGGATCGGAGCTCGTGCTGGATGGCGGCAGGGTTCTGTCGTCGATCGGCTTGGAAGCTCGCTTGCGCTGGCGGCCTATGGTATGCCGACTTTCTGGCTCGGCATGATCTTGCTTTTTGTTTTCGCCGCGTGGCTCAGGTGGTTACCGGTCACGGGTCTCGCAAATATGGGGAATAATGACAGCAACGCCTGGCTCGAAATCGTTCGGCGTAGCATTTTGCCCGTTGCGACACTCGCGATTGCCCAAGCCGGTCAGTATGTTTTGCTTATGCGCGCTGCAATAGTGGAAGTTCTAAAGGAGGATTTCGTCACCACAGCCCGCGCGAAAGGGATCGGTAGCAGCGCAATTCTTCGACGCCACGTTGTGCCCAATGCTCGGCTACCCATTCTAACGCTGATATCGCTGAATGTGGGCTTCATCGTCACAGGAGCGATCACCGTGGAGGCTGTCTTTTCTTGGCCTGGGCTCGGGCTGCTGACTGTCGAAGCAATGCGAGCACGGGATTACCCGGTGCTCCAAGCGCTGTTTTTGATCTTCGCTGTTTCGATCGTCATAGCCAATTTGACTGCTGATTTGCTTTACGCGCGGCTTGATCCGAGGGTGTCAACATGATCCGACTAGCCAAATGGGTTCCAAGCCTCGGCCAGCTAACCTTGGGATTTGTTCTGGGGATCGTAGCGTTGGGCGCTTTGGTTCCGGATCTTCTGGTTGGTCCGATCGAAACTATCGTAACGGCGACAGGGATCCCGGTTTCAGCGCCTTCGGCTAGTCACTGGCTTGGCACAGACGAAGTAGGTCGAGATGTTTTGAATCTGACGGTGCATTCCACTCGAATCACTATGTTGGTAGCTCTGCTAGCGAGCGCGTTGAGCATATTATTGGGAACCGGAGTGGGCGTGATCGCGGGCTACACGCGGGGAGCCACTGACGCGCTGTTGATGCGAGTCGCGGACTTTTTCCTGGTAATGCCAGCTTTCATTCTAGCGCTAGTCTTGGCGCCATTGGCGGTCGAAATTGGTGGCGAGCAGGGGACGATTTTTGGAGTGCGTCCCACGCTGTTCGTCACGGTAATCGTGATCGGCATCACGAGCTGGGCCGGTACGGCCCGCATTGTGCGTAGTCAAACCTTATCTTTACGGAACCGCCCTTTCGTTGATCGCGCGCGGGTGATTGGCGCATCCCAAAGCCGGATCATCCTTCGCCATATTCTGCCCAACCTCGTCTCGCTAATAATTGCCAACACTATCCTCACTATCGTCGCGGCAATCTGGATCGAATCTGCCCTAGCGTTTATCGGCTTGGGGGATCCCTTTCAGCCGTCCTGGGGAACTATGCTGTATAACGCCCAGCAAGCAGGGGCCGCTGGCGCTGGTGCTTGGTGGTACGTAGTCACACCCGGTTTGGCGATTGTGGTGGTGGTGGTCTCGCTCTATTCGCTGAGCCACTCCGCCGTGCTGCGCTTCGGGACGCGAAGAAGGAAGACTACTTAATGGCAAAGATTACCAACCAGGAGTTGCCAATCTTGCAGGTTCGCGGTCTGACGGTAAACATACGCGGCTTACCAGCCTGTGCCCCAATCGTGGACGATTTCAGCCTAAACCTATCTCGCGGCGAGTCTCTTGGCCTTGCGGGGGAATCAGGATGCGGCAAGAGTACCGCTGCCCTTGCTTTGATGCGATTGCTGGGCTCGGCACTTGAAGCAGCAAGCGGGTCGGTGAGAATTCGCGGCGACGAGGTTCTGGACCTCGATGAGGAAGCGTTCGACGGCATCCGCTGGCGCCGGGTAGCTTATGTGTTTCAAGGCGCTATGAATGCATTCAACCCAGTGATCACTGTGGGCGATCAGATCGTTGAGGCGATCCGTCGCGACAAGTCCATAAACTTGGTTCGAGCGCGCCAGCAATCGTGGGAGCTATTGGAGAGCGTCGGCATAAATCGATCCCGTGCGGGAGGATATCCGCATCAATTTTCTGGTGGGATGCGACAACGTGCCATGATTGCGATGGCTCTCGCTGCGAATCCTGAGATAATCATCGCGGACGAGCCGACCACCGCTCTCGATGTCGTGGTACAGGCCGAGATCTTAGACCTGCTGATTCGATTACAGCGGGAAAGGGGCCTAACGACAATAATAATTAGTCACGACTTAGCCGCTATCGCGTTGACCTGCGACCAAGTGGCTATCATGTATGCTGGGCGGATTATTGAGACCGGTCCAGTGGAAAAGGTACTTGGACAGCCCTTGCATCCATACACCAAGGCACTGGCAATGGCCGCACCTAGGTTCGGTCAGGATTTTCTAAAGATTGAACCTATCCCCGGCGCACCGCCGCGTCCTGACGAGCAGCGATGCGGTTGCGCATTTTCTCCGCGTTGTCAATTTGTCCGGGACATCTGTCGAACGCAGCAGCCACGGCTGCGCGAAGTTTGCGGATCCGCGGTCGCCTGTCATTTCGCGGAGAACCTGTAGATCATGATACCGTTGATCGAATTCCGCGATGTCTCTGTCCATTTTTCAGCGCCCCGCAGTTTGTCGGGGTGGCTTCGTCGCCTCCCGCAACAGCAAATTTACGCGATGGACCATGTTAATTTCACGATCCATCGCGGCGAGATACATGCGATCGTCGGCGAATCTGGATCTGGAAAGTCCACCTTGGCTCGGGTCGCCACGCGACTTCAGACACCCACCGATGGCCAGATCTTGATGAATGGAGAAGACGTGACGATTCTCCGTAATCGGGCTGCCATGCGCGATTATCGGAAACGAGTCCAAATGATTTTTCAGGACCCATTCTCATCATTAAATCCGTCGCAGACAATCTTTGACCACGTTGCGGAGCCCTTGGTGGTTAACGGAATGGGTGGCAGTTCGCAGAGCCTTTCCGAGAAGGTGCTCGGGACGCTCGCATCGGCTGGCTTACGTCCGGCCGAGATATTCTCGCAGCGGTACCCGGATGAACTTTCCGGCGGCCAGCGGCAAAGGGCAGCAATTGCCGGAGCGTTGGTGATGGAACCGGAACTTATAGTTGCAGATGAGCCGGTCAGTATGCTGGACGTTTCGGTGAGCGCTGAGATATTAAAGCTTATGCTGGAACTTCGGGCGGCGCGAGGGCTAGCCTACATTTTTATTACACATAATCTTCACCTGGCGGCGGCGATCGCCGACAGGGTATCGGTCATGCGCGGTGGTCGTATAATTGAATCAGGCTTGCCAGGCAACGTTCTTAAGAACCCCACCGAAAACTATACGCGCCAGCTTCTTGCTTCTGCCCCGACCTTGGACGAAGCCTTGGAACGGAGGGCGGCACGGAAGTTAAATGCCAAATTATTGAAGCAACCAGTCGCGACTATTATTACCTCGGGATCGCATTCATCAACAGTGTCGCGTTGAACCGGGAGCAGATAGATGACAGGGCCTTTGGTGACCTCATCCGATTCCCTCCAGCTTTCGGGGAAGTGGTTTTTGCTCTGAGAACAAATCTTAAACGGTCGGAGGCTGGAGTTTTCCGTGCTTCCATCTTTGGGCCTGCCCCCGTTTGTCCCTGTCTATAGGTTAGACTAGCTCTGATCGATGATCCGGTACCATTGTTTGGACCGCCGCAAGGTGGAGTTTCCGGCTGCTTCACGTGACCTGCCACGGGCAATTTACTCCATCTGAGATTAGAGTCCGGCCTCGATTGAAGCGGACAGATGAAGAGAGCGGTTTACGGAAGAGCAGATCATCGCGGTTTTGCGCGAACACGAGGCGGGGGCGAAGGCAGGCGATCTGGCCCGCAAGCGGCATGGACGTCTCCGACGCCTAGCGGCTGAAGGCGCTGGAGGAGGAGAACGCGAAGCTGAAGAAGCTTTCTGGCCGACTAGATGCTGGAAGCCTCGGCGCTGCGCGAGCTTCTGTCAAAAAAATGGTAGAGCCCGTCGCCAAGCGCGAAGCCGTCGCGCGTGAGGGCCGCCATGGGCCTGTGGGAACGGCGGGCCTCTTCCATCGTCAGCGCCGATCGCAAGATGGTCCGCTACCGGTCACGGCGCCCGCCGGACAGGGAGCTGCGATGTCAGTTGCGCGACCTTGCCAACGCGCGCCGGCGCTTCGGCTACCGGCGGCTGTTCATCCTGCTGCGGCAAGGCGGCGAGCCGTCGGGCATCAACCGCATCTGCCGGCTCTATCGCGAGGAAGGGCTGACGGTTCGCAAGCGACGGTCACGCCGGCGCGCGGTTGGCACCCACGCCGATTCTGGTCAAGGCAAGGCCGAACGCCCGCTGGTCGCTGGATTTCGTCCACGACCAGTTCGCTTGCGGCCGACCCTCAACGTCGTGACGACGTGACGCGCGACTGCCTGGCGACAATCCCGGACACCTCGATCTCGGGCCGCCGTGTCGCACGCAAACTGACCGAGTTGATCGCCCACCGCGGCAAGCCGGGCATGATCGGCTCCGACCACGGCACCGAGTTCACCTCGAACGCCATGCTCGCCTGGGCACAGGAGAACGGCATGACTTGGCACTTCATCGCACCGGGCAAGCCGATGCAGAACGGCTTCTGCGAGAGCTTCAACGGCCGGATGCGGGACGAGCTCTTGAACGAGACCCTGTTCTTCGGTCTCGACCATGCCCCCACGGCGATCGCCGAAAGGGCGAATGACTACAACCGATCGCGCCCACATTCGGCGCTCGGCCACATCACGCCGGCGGCTTATGCCGCCAATCTCACCGCAACGGGCGATCGGCTGCGCAACCCCGACCAGCTCCGCCGATCGCCCGTTGCTCAACCCGCGCCATACGGCGTACAACCCGCCGAGCCTCTAATTGCGGCTGGATGAACATTTGGTGGCAGGTCATGCCCAACTCGCTTATCTGCTCTCCGGAACGACTGGTGAAACCCGCAGGAAACCTGGCGCCCGACGTCGATGGATAGCGGTTTTGCGATCGGGGAGGATGTGATTCGCTCGGGCCTGTGAAATCCGCCCTTGATTCGCTTCCGTCCGACCTTCCTAGCGCCCATGCGATGATCCTCGCCGAGCGGGCCGCGCGAATGGAGGCGGAGACCGTTGCGGCGCGTGCTCAAGCGTTGAACTCCTCGACAGAAGCGTTGATCGCATACCTCAAGCTGGAGATCGAGAAGCTGCGGCGAACTCTACGGCAGCCGCTCGGAGCGCAAGGAACGGCTCCTGGCGCAGGTGGAACTGCAGCGGCGGACCTCGAGGCGGCCGCGACAGAGCACGAGTTGGCGGCAGGGAAAGCGGCGGCGCAGACGCAATCGGTCAAATCGTTCGAGCACAGGCGGCCTTCGCGCAAGCCGTTCCCAGCGCGCCTGCCCCGCGAGCGCGTCGTCATCGCCGCGCCCGCCCGAAAGCTGTCCCTGCTGCGATCGGCGAAACTGTCGAAGCTGGGCGAGGACGTCACGGAGACGCTGGAAGTGATCCCGCGCCAGTGGAAGGTGATCCAGACGGTGCGCGAAAAGTTCTCGTGCCGGGAATGCGAGAAGATCACGCAGCCGCCGGCCCCTTCCTACGTAACTGAACCGGCAGAGCGAACGATACGCCCGCGAAGGCATCGATCTGAGCGTGTCGACGCTGCCGACCAGGTCGACGCCTGCGCGTTGGTGCTGCAGCTGCATGCGCTGATCGAGACCCATGTGCTTGCCGCCGAGCGGCTGCATGGCGACTACACCACGGTGCCCATCCTGGCCAAGGGCAAGACGGCCACCGGCCACATCTGGACTTATGTCCGTGACGACCGGCCGTTCGGCGGAACCTCGCCGCCGGCCGCGCTCTACTACGCTTCGCGCGATCGACGACCACCCCGAGCGCCAGCTGCAAGACTTCACCGGCATCCTGCAGACCGACGCCTGTAGCGGGTACAACACGCTTTACGATCCGTCGCGGGCTCAGGGACCAGTCACACCGGGCTGTGCTGGGCCCATGCGCGACGACAGTTCTTCGAGCGGCCGACATTGCCGCGAATGCGCTGCGCGGAAAGAAGGCGCCGGCGATCTCACCCATTGGATTCGAGGCCGTCAAGCGCATCGACGCGCTGTTCGACATCGAGAGCGACATCAACGGTCTCACTGAGGAGCAACGGTTGGCGGTTCGCCAGGAAAGAAGTGCCCCACTGGATTGAAGCTCGAAGAATGGCTGCGTGAGGAGCGCTCCCGCCTGTCGCGCTCGGCCTCTGTCGCCACGCCGATCGACTATATGCTCCGGCAGTGGGACCGCTTTGCCCGCTCCATCGAGGACGGCCGGATTTTTCTTACGGGCAACGCCGCCGAACGGGCGCTGCGCGGTTTTGCCCTGGGCCGCAAATCCTGGCTGTCTGCCGGCTCCGAACGCGGCGCTGCCCGGGCGGCGGCCATGGCGACGCTGATCATGACGGCGAAGCTCAACGACGTCGATCCGCAGGCCTGGCTGGCCGACGTCCTCACCCGCGTCGCCGATACGCCGCAGAACCGGCTTCATGAACTGCTTCCGTGGAATTGGCAGCCCCGTCAGATCCTTGTGGCCTCGGCCGCGTGAACAGCGCGCGGAACAGATCCTCCGACCGCTGAAGACCTTCGTCCGTCAGGACCAAGGACTTCGCCTTGTTCACAGGGTCTGCAATCAGCCCCTTCCGATGCAGCCGATCCGTCACATCCCAATCAAAGCTCTTCCAGGCCCATCGTTCATTGTGCAGCGTCAGCCAAAGCGGCGCCAAGACCGCATCATCGATCTTGTCCGTGTCGATCTCTATCCGCCCAGTCTAGCACAGATCACGCGTCTGCCGCGGCCCAGACCGGATGGTTACTGTTGGACTAGCCAATTGATTGGAGCGCCGGTCAACGCCATTGTCGCAGCGCTGGGCATAAGCAAGAGCGCGGATGTGCCCGCCCTGCGTGGTGGGATTGATCGCCCTGGTTACGGCTTGGTAGCCAGCCAGGGCGATTGGCTGCCGCAACTTCAAACGCCGATGCTGCGTGCGATGCTATCGGCCGCCATGCGCTTTCGCCACTCGAGAGGCCCGGAATGGTGAATGGAGTTTCCCCCAACGTCCACAGCCATGATGACCGGCATGTCCTGCACCTCGAATTCATAGATGGCTTCCATGCCGAGGTCTTCAAAGGCAACCAGCCGTGCGGCTTTGATCGATTTTGAAATCAGGTACGCTGCGCCACCCACTGCGATGAGATACGGCGTCTTTTGTCTGACAATCGATTCAATAGCCGCCAAACCTCTCTCCGCTTTACCCACCATTGCGTAGAGCCCGGTCCCGGCGACTACCTTGTCGGTGAAATCGTCCATGCGGCTGGAGGTGGTTGGACCAGCCGGCCCGACCACCTCATCCCTTACAGCCCGCACTGGACCGACGTAGTAGATCACGCGCCCGTGCATATCGACTGGAAGCGGCTCGCCTTTATCGATCAGATCGACCATTCGTTTGTGGGCTGCATCACGGCCCGTCAGCATCTTTCCGGACAAAAGAAGTGTTTCCCCGCAGCGCCATGATGTCGTCTCTTCCTTCGTGAGCGTATCAAGATTTACTCGCCGAACTTCTGCTTCGCGCACGTCCTCAAGACCTATCTGGGGCCATTCGGAAAGGTTAGGCGGTTGCAGCTGGACCGGCCCAGTGCCGTCCAACGTGAACGTCAGATGCCGGTTGGCCGCGCATTGAGGAATGAGTGCTACAGGCATCGAGGCGGCGTGGGTGGGGTAGCTAGCAACCTTGACGTCTACGACAGTGGTAAGGCCACCAAGCCCCTGGGCACCGATCCCCAGGGCGTTAATCCGCTGATAAAGCTCGATCCGCAGTGCCTCTTCCGGGCTAAAGGGCCCCCTGGCGATCAGTTCCGCCATGTCGATAGGCTCGTTCATGGCCTCCTTGGCCAAAAGCATCGCCTTTTCAGCGCTGCCACCGATGCCGACCGAGATCAGTCCGGGCGGGCACCATCCGCTGCCAAGGGTCGAAACGGTGTCGACCACCCAGTCGGCAACTGACGCGCCAGGGTTAAGGGTGGTGAAACGAGCCTTGTTTTCAGACCCGCCGCCCTTTGCGGTGATGGTGATCTCGATCTGGTTGCCTTGCACAAGGTCTACGTGGACGACTGCCGGCGTGTTGTCGCGGGTGTTCACTCGTCGGGCAAGCGGATCCGAGACGATCGATGGTCGAAGGGGATTGTCGGCGTCGAGATATGCCCGACGGACGCCTTCATTCACGACGTCCGCGAAACTGGCCTCGGACTTGATACGAACGCCCATCCCGACCTTGGCGAAAACCACCACGAGGCCGGTATCCTGGCAGATCGGTCGACGCCCAAAGGCGGCCATGCGCGAATTCAGCAGTATCTGCCCTATGGCGTTTTTCGCCGATGGGCTCTGCTCGCGCGCGTATGCCTGAGAAAGGTACCGAATATAGTCTGGAGGATGGTAATACGAGATGTACTGAAGCGCATCGGCGACGCTCGTCGCGACGTCTTCACTGGCAATGGTGCGTGTCCTTTTGATCACCAGCTTACCCGAATGACCCGAGACCGTTGACCAGTTTCAGGCTTTGGAAGCTCCGTAAGCCCTGCTCGCCACCTTCATAGCCATAGCCGCTCTGCTTGACGCCTCCATACGGCGCATCGGCAGACACCCCTTTCAGGTAATTTACACTGACGGCGCCAGCCGAAACACCGCCGATCAGCGCTCGTTTCGCATCAGTGGCGCCAGTGAAGAAGTAGGCGGCCAAGCCATATTCGGTGGCATTGGCCTCTTCGATAGCCTCCTCGATCGTGTCGAAAGGCGCTACGGTGAGGATTGGCCCGAACGGCTCGTCATGAAGCACTTTTGCATCCTTTGGCACCCCTGTCAGGATGGTCGGCGGCCAGTAAAAGCCCGGCCGGTCGAGGCGGGTGCCGCCGGTTTCGACGCGGGCGCCACGATCCAAGGCGTCCTTTACCAGATGCTGCATGGCTTCTATTCGCCGCGCGTTTGCCATCGGTCCCATCTCGGTCTTAGGGTCGTCGGGCGGGCCGATTTTGATTTTGCTGGCGACGTCGGTCATCCGGAATAGAAACTCCTCATAGAGTGGCCGCGCGACGAGGATTCTGCTGGGCGCATTGCAGCTCTGGCCCGCACACTCGAACTTGTATTCCGAAATTGCCGGAACAGCCGTTGCGAGATCAGCATCCTCGCACACAACGACCGGGGAGTGCCCACCGAGTTCAAGGACACACCGCTGCAAGTTGTTCGCCGCGAGCTTGGCCAAATGTTTTCCAACAGCGGTGGAGCCCGTAAAGGTCAACACTTTCACAATTGGTGAACTGAGCAAATGCTCAGAAATTTGCGTCGGCACGCCGAAGATAAGATTGACCACGCCGTCCGGGATACCCGCCTGGCGCAGGGCTTCGACAACGTGGATGGCAGCACTCGGTGTCTCTTCTGCCCCTTTGAGGATTACAGGGCAGCCTGCCGCCAGCGCTGGGGCAAGCTTGCGAGCGACAATCACGGCGGGATAGTTCCACGGCGTGAAGGCAGCGACCACGCCGAGCGGCTCCGGGACAATCATTCGGTTCGGGCCATGTGGAATTGGGGCCGACAATTCTTCGGCGTATGTGCCGTACCACTCCAGCGTTTCGACTGCGCGCGCGTACTCGCCTGTTGCTTCGGCGATTGTCTTGCCCTGTTCCCTCGACAATTCCCTCGCGGCATCTCCCACCTTGGTGGCCAGGATCCGAGCGGCCGCTATAAGGATTTCGCCGCGATCCTTCGACGGTCGCGAGGCCCAGGCCCGTCGGCTTGCCTCTGCACAAGCAAGGGCCTCGTCCAGGTCCGACGCCGATGCCGCGGCCACCGAGCCAAATACCGTCTCTGTCGCCGGGTTGGTCACCGTCAGGGTTCCACTACCGCCCCGCCAACTGCCGTCGATGAAAAGCTGATAGGTCGTGGCGTTGGACATCGAATGCTCCGCTTGAATGAATTCGCGAGGTACTGGAACGGCTGATATCCGATCCGTGCACCGTGCCGCGCTCCTCTGCGATTTCATCGTGGTATTCGCATGCGGTCAAATATCGAATGTCGCCCAAAACCATCTCGAATCCAGATTGATACCGCTCACGCAGCCGCGAAGAGCGAAACACTGGAAGAAGTTGGCTTGGGATTTCCTAGACCGGGTCCGGAACCGTGGCTGACCAGTGCTTGCCCTCGATCAAAGCCCTTACGACGTTGGGGATCAGCTTGCGGACCGCGGAGACGGCTGGAGAGCGCTCATCTTTCGGGTTGACGGCAAGCACAACGGAACGGGTGATCACTGGATCAACGATTTTGACCGTCCGGACCAGGCCTTGAGACGCCTCTTTTTGAATGGCCGACGGGGTAAGGATGGAATACGCCTTTGCTTCCATGACCATATTGATGATCGTGGAAAGGGAGTCGACTTCGAACCTGACGTCCAGAACACAACCGTGCTGGGCAACGACATCAGCTACCGAACGCCTGACATTGTTGTTGCGCATGGGAACCGCTAGTGGAAATGCGTGCAGGTCGGCGAGCGCTATTGAATCTTCGAAAGGCGGTAGAACCGGTGGCACAACTAGGCAAAACTCTTCGCGGGCCAGTACCGCCATTTGCCCCAAGCTCTCGGCAGTGCGGTAGAGGACAGCCAGATTGAAACGGCCAGCAGCCATCCACTCCTCCAGCGGTCCCGTCATGCCTTCGATCATTTTAAGCGAGATCCTCGGCAATTCGCTTCTTACCGTTTCAAGCAGGGGACCGCTGAGGACGCGAGCGGCTCCGGACGGAATGCCAATGGTCACCTCTCCGGAAGGAGCAACCACCGAGTTGGTCAGTTCGGCCTCAGTGAGCTGAATTTCCTTCAGGATGATGCGCGCGCGCTCAAGCAGCTTGTCTCCGGACGCCGTGACGCTGACACCGGTCCTATCGCGAACCAGCAGCTGAGTGCCGAATCCTTCCTCGAGTTGCCGCACATGCAGGCTTAGAGCGCTTTGAGCAACGTTGAGGGTCGCTGCTGCCTTCGTGAAACTGCCGGCTTCAACCACGCCGACAAAGTATCTTAACTGCCTGATGTCCACGATGCAAATCCAGCCGGCATGTTCCTGTGCTTTCATACCTATCTCGGAACGAGATGGCAGGCAAGCAGCAAACTGTCGAGCCATAGCTCGGAAACCAGTGCCTGTCCGGCCGCTGATAAAAGGTCAGTTATTGCTAGCGAGAGCCGAGATCTCGTGGGCGCGCCGCACCACTGGCGGATCGATCATCTTGCCATTCAACGAGAATGCGGACCGTCCACGCGTGGCGGCATCATGTTCCGCCGCGACGACTTGGTGAGCCCACTCGAGTTCCTGGGCGCTTGGCGAGAAAGCCTCATTGAATATGGCCACCTGGGTCGGGTGGATCGCCAAGGCTCCGGCAAAGCCAAGCCGCCGCGCATGCACCGCGGCTTCACGGAGTTTATGCGTGTCCGAGAACTCGCCGATGCTTCCTACGAAGCCCAGTGGGAGCAACCCGGCCGCACGGGCGGCAAACAGAACAGAAAGGTTCGGCGCCAACAGAAGGTCGAATTCCGGGGCGCCGCCTACAGCGGCACTGAAGTCTTCAGGACCAAGCGCCATTGCCACCATCCTTGGATCCGCCGACGCAATCGCCGCGAGCCTTTGCAGAGCGCCCGGGGTCTCGATCTGGGCAAGGAACCGGATACCTCCCGGCGCAAGATTTCTTTCTCGTTCAAGTTCCGACACCGCATTCGCGACCTCTAATACCCACTCTGCCGAATCCGTCTTCGGAAGAACCAGTGCGTCAATACCCGAAATCACGGCTGAATCGAGATCGGCCGCCAAGGCGCGCAAACTACGATTCACGCGGACCAAAACAGATGCGCCGTTGCGCCCCACCTTCGCCACGGATTCAGGAAGCTGCCGCCGTGCCTCGCCCTTTTTATCCTGGGGAACGGAATCCTCGAGGTCGAGAATGACGCCATTCGCACCCCGCTCGTGGGCCGTCTCCACAAAGCGCGGAACGTGCGCGGGTACGAAGAGCAGGGATTTCCAGCGTGGTACAGACATCGTGCTTTCAACGGCCTGAGATGCGTCCTTGAACATGGATTCGCCTCTGCGATCAATCGTACCGAGCTTGACGGCAGTGGGCTTGCTGGATGGCTGATGCGCTGGGATGATCCGAGGTGCACAGACTCTTCGTAACTCGCGAGCGCACTCACCTTACCCAGACGCGCACTCACGCGGACGCGGCTCTTTCGCGCAAAAGCCCCAGAACCTCCTCGCGGACAGCCTCGGTATGAGCGCCAAGAGCCGGAACTGGGCGCAGCGAGGGGTGCTCCGAGTTGAAAATCGCCGCCGGCGCTATCGTCTCGACAGTTCCTTCGGGTGTGCCAACCGGCACCCTGCGAATGTGTGGATGCCTTGAAACATCCACCACTTCGTTCAGTCGGCCATATGCCAGGCCGGCCGCCTCAAGTTCCTGCATTGCTTGGTAGCAGGAAAGTTCAGAAAACCGCCGTTCAATGATCTCATCAAGCTGCGCACGGTGACCGAGGCGCTCCATGTTGTTAGCAAAACCAGGCGTGCGTGTAAGCCCCGGCTGCGTCAGGAACTTCTCGCAGAAACTCACCCATTCGCGGTCATTCTGAACCGAAAAGATGACCTCTTTGCCGTCGGCGCAACAATAGGCCCCATATGGCACCAGCGACGGGTGTTTCACGCCGGCGCGTACCGTGTGGTAGCCGCTGTAGTCGTTTTGCAGAACCGGCACGTTCATCCAGTCGGCGACCGCATCAAAAAGTGAAACCTGAATGCTTGTCCCTTCGCCGGTGATCTCGCGGTGATACAGTGCCTGAAGAATGGCGCTGTGTGCCGTCATGCCCGCTGAGATATCGCAGACCGACACCCCTACACGCGCGGGCCCCTGTTTGTTGCCGGTGATCGCGCATAGACCCGTTTCGGCCTGGACGATGAGATCATAAGCCTTCAAATGGGAATACGGCCCTGTGTCCCCGAAACCAGAGATGTCGCAGGTGATCAGCCGCGGAAACCGTTGACGGAGATCCGCAGACGCGAAACCCAGTTTTTCGATGCTGCCCGGCTTCAGATTCTGGATAAAGACGTCAGCACTGGCAATGAGCAAGTCCAGGACGGCGCGGTCGGCCTCCGATCTCAGGTCCAGGCAGACCGACTCCTTACCCCGGTTGAGCCAGACGAAGTAAGCGCTCTGTCCCCGCACCAACTTGTCGTAGTTGCGGGCAAAGTCCCCTTCGGGCCTCTCGACCTTGATCACCCTGGCGCCGGCATCAGCAAGGCGAGATGATGCATAAGGCGCGGCCACGGCCTGCTCCACGGCAACAACCGTGATCCCTTCAAGGAAGTTCTGCATGGAGACACACCGCCCTATTTATCCAACAATTTCGGTTTGAGCTCGACGACGATTCAGCATCACGAGCAATCGATTCTGTTCGTTCCCGACGATGGAAAATGCCTCATCGACACCCATTCCGGGCTTTGCAAGCATCATCTCGGCCTGGGTTGCCACCGATACGTGGACAGAAGCTTGGGCGGAGAGATCTGTCTCGGTACAGCTTCCTCCGACATAAGCTCCAACCTTGTTTTCTTTGCAGAGGAGAACGGCTCGCGCTGTGTCCGCGATTGAGCCTACATCGGGCGTCTTGATTTGAACGAGATGCGCCGCCTTGGCTTCGGCGAAGAGCCGAATATCTTCAAGCGTATTGCATCTCTCATCCACGACAATGCGCGCGTTGGACCCCCGGTTGTCCAAAATCGATACGATCTTGGCATAGTGCTCAATTTGAGCTTGCGTCGACCCAAAATCCGCCGGAGATTCGATGTTGAGCGTGAAATCCGGGACGGTGTCTGCACCCTTGCAGATAAAGTCTGCGATGCGTTGCGGCTCTAGGCCGATTTCCTGGCCGATCCATCCATACACATCGAAATGCAACACCGGATGATAGCCCGGGCAGCCGATTTCGCGCGTGCGCACGGCAACCCACTTCACGAACTCCATGAAGGTTTGACCGTCGACACCGAATTTCTGACGCGAGTTGATCAGGCCGTGGGGAAGTACATCCACGGCCTTCAGAATCATTTTGTCCACGTTAATTTCGCGAGCGTCGCCACTCTGGCAATAGATCGGGACCTTGCATGTCGGCAGCGGCAGGCCAAATTCGGCGCATATGATTTCCGCCATCGTCTTGCCCTGAAGATGTGCGGCGGCTCGAAGCAGCGCCTGACTGACGCCATACTTAAGCGAGAGAGGTAGCCGCTTTTGTTCGCAGGACTCGAAAACGTGAGCGCAGGCATCAAGGTAGCGAGACGCATCGACGTCGAGAAGCCGTGGCGTCACGACCCGAGACGTCAAATCCGAGATTTGAGCGCTTTCGAACAAAGGATCTCGTCCGCCAGCACCGCAGTACTGAACGCTCATCATGTCGCCCCAGACGACGATGTCGTCTGGAAGGACAAGCCCGACGCTGAGCGAGGATGCTGGAACGCGAAGGGAGGTGAACCCAGGCGTTATCGGCTTGCCAGTATAGATGAAGCCATCCTGGATTGCGCCGGCCCCAATAGCAGCCTGATCGTCATAGAAAAATGCGCCATAGCCAGGCGCGAGTAAGACATCTTTGATCTGCACCTCAGTTCACTCTCCTTTCTTGGAGCGGACGCCGCCTTCCGCTACTTGCGACGATGCTATCGGTCGATTCCATCAGATCTCAGAGATTTAGCGGTCGAGCGAGATAAACTAGCTCCTCGTTGGCGTCGACATGAGCCCCGGATCGGATAGCGCAGACGACGGATGTGGTAGGCGCGCGAATATCAATGGAGCCAGCAGACAGCGACTCCATCGGATGCAGGATGCCAATGAGATCTCCCTGCTTCACTTCGTCCAGCATCGAGCAGCGAGGTTCGAATATGCCACTCGCGGGCGATTTCAGCTCGTCAGACAAAAGCGTCTCAAGTGTCTGGCTGGTCTTCTTTTGCCGGTAGGTTGGGCGCTCGGCTTTTCCCTCAACGAATCCGAGCGCGATGAGGGCGTTGCGAACCCCAGCTTCATAGATGGCCAGAGCTTCGGCGCCGACCGTGCCCCCGCCGAATTCAGCGCAAATGAATAACTTGCCTTGGCTGTGCACCCAAGTATCGAACATCCCAGGCGCATCGTATTCCCAGAGCAATGTCACGGGCAATTTGCACGCCTCTGCCATCTTGAGCGTTTTGGCCATGAGATCGGCATCAGCAATAGGATGCGTGATGATCGCCGGAGGAAAATCCCACGTTGGTCCGAAGCTGTGCAGATCAAATACGGTATCCGCCATTGGCAACAACAACCGCGAAACCGCATCAGCAATGCGTTCGGTTACCGACCCGTCGGCGCGACCCGGATACACTCGATTGAGATTCTTCCCATCGATTGGCGTGTTGCGGGTGCAAGCCTGCACGGCCAGCGGATTGATCTCAGGTACGATGATTACCCTTCCACAAACCTGGGTTTCTGGCAGCCACTCGATAACCCGCCGCGCAACAATTGGCCCTTCCAATTCATTGCCATGACAGCCGCCGGTGATGAGGAGGCGCGGTCCCTCCCCTTTATTGAGGCTGAAAACCGGAAGCGAAAGAGCTTCGCAGTCGGCGCCTTTGGGGACGACAAGATGCCCCGTGCTCAAGCCAGGCGCGTCGAGATCAAACGTAATATTCGGTATTTCACTCATCGTCTACTTTCGTTTACAGTGGTATATCTCAGATTAAGGTTCCAGGAATTTCAAATAATTGGAGCCAAGCCGTCGAATTCGCCCTTGAGGACATCATCGTGGCCATTGCGAACATTCGCCGGATTCCTGAACGCTCATGATATAGCCTGAAACAAGTTGTCGTCGATATGGACAAACCATAAGCTTAGAGAAGACCGTCAATAGATGTGGGCCGAGATCCTACCGTTCGCCGGATAAGTGAAGCCCTAGGGCGATGCCTGCGTCTGGCGCCACGCACTCGACGAACATCTTTGATCTGGGCTTCACTTAACGTCGATTTCTACGGGTCGGATTGGCGGCGCGATCCACTTTTGTTCGCTGTCGATAACTATGCGTCAGGTCGCTGTCAGTTCGCCAATATAATGTCCCGGAGGGTGCAATCGCGTTTTCAGATGGCTGTCACCTGCCTTGAGAAAGCTGGAGTGCTGCGACGCTCACAAGGATACGAGAAGCGTAACAGTGGGTTCGTCGGGGATCCCGGTGGTAGGTCTCACGCAAGACAAGCCCTGGGCAGAACCGATCAAGACGCGAACGCCATCGCTCCTGGCTCTCACGATATCAGGAGCAGAGATGACGAATAAATACGGCAGCATGGAACATGGCTTGGCACATTGCCGGCAAACAGTGCAACGAGGTCGGGCATGCTCGAATTCGGCGCTAAAATGGGGCGACGATCGATGTGCATGCGAGTTACGGATACTCTCCTTCTCAAGCCTCCGATCGGATGGGCTGCAAGCACTCCCATACGGCGGCTTGAAAACCGTATCCTGTCGGTGGGGAGGACACCGGCGGGAATGCGCTTCGCATAAGCCGCCGCCGCGTGGCGGCCGGACCGCGGCAGGCTGGGGACTTCCGTAGCGATCCCTCCCAATCCGCCGACCGGCCTAAAGGAGTTCCATCTTGAAGATTTCCAAGAATAGCGCAGTCCCGCCACCTGAGAAAAAGCCTGTTCCCGTTTCGGCAAACCCCATTTTCCAATAGAAATCTTGCGCCGTTTTCGCGGACTTCAGACAGACACTCGTTCGCCCGTGCTCGGAATCTGTCCGAAGCCTTGTCAAGGCTCTAGCCAACAATCCAAGAAGGCGGGCCGACACTCTCACCTCGTGCTTCCGCTAGTACCGTTCCACAGAGATTGTGATGGGTTGTTTTAGCGCAAAATCGGAAGCGCTTCCGGAGGAATCATAAGTTGGATGCATCGGACGGCCCCGGGCGTGCGCGAGATGAGGCCGGCTTTTTCTAGAGTGATCACCATCTGGTGGACGGACGGAGCGGTGATGTCGAAGTGGCGCTGCATGTCGGCTTCGGCCGGGGGGCTGTTTGAAGATCCGGCTGTAGGCATAGATGAAGGCCAAATACTGGCCTTGAAGCTGCGTAAAGCGCGGCTGCGGCGCGGCTTGTCGTTCGCCAAGTGACTGACTCATTTCCTGATTCATCTGCGCCTGCACGCTGAAGGAGGTGCAGGTGAGTATAAAGTCTTGTGTGGACCTTAGCCAATCGGAACGTGATCAACTTGACGCGCTGTTGAGCGGGGGGCGCCACGCGACGCGCAAAATAAAACGCGCGAAGATCCTCTTGGCGGCGAACGACGGCGTGAGCGACGAGATGATCGCCGCAACCTTGAAGGTCTCGGGATCGACGATTTATCGGACCCGGCGCCGCTTTGTGGAAGCGAACCTTGAGGGAGCGCTCACCCAGGAGCCGCGGCCCGGCGTTGGGCGCAAACTATCGAGCAAGGCGGAGGCGCTTTTGGTGCGACCGCCTGCTCAAAGCCGCCCCCGGGACCACTCCTGGCCGATGAGATGGTCCGGCTCACCGACCATGAAGAGCTGTCTTCTGAGACCGTCCGCCGACGGATGGCGGAGAACCATCTGAAGCCCTGGCGCAAAGACATGTGGTGCATCGCCAACATCGACGGAGAATACGTCGCCCGCATGGAGGGTGTGCTCGACCTCTATGCCGAGGCACCCGATCCTCAAAGACCTGTGGTCTGCTTCGACGAGAGCCTGACCCAACTCATCGGCGAGATGCGTGAGCCCATTCCCGCCAAGCCGGGGCAGCCTGAGCGCTATGACTGCGAATATCGCCGCAATGGTACCGTCAATCTGTTCGTCTTCCTCGACGCCCACCGTCCCTGGCGCCGGGTGAAGGTCACCGACCGGCGTACCAACCAAGACTTCGCCGAGTGCATGCGCGAGTTGGTTGACGTCGACTATCCCGACGCCTCGGTTATCCGGGTGGTGATGGATAACCTCTCCACCCACTCAGCTGGGGCGATTTACGACGCCTTCCCCGCACCGAAGGCTCGCCGGGTGCTGAAGCGGCTTCAGTTCCACCACACGCCAAAACACGCCAGCTGGCTGAATATGGTGGAAATCGAAATCGGCGTCCTGCGCAGCCAATGCGTGGGGCCGTCGCATCGACGACAAGGAAACGATCCTCGCCGAGGTCGCCGCTTGCGAACAGCGGCGCAGCGCCGAAGGCGCTCAGATCCAGTCGATGTTCACCACCGAGAAGGCTCGCGAAAAACTCTGCAAAGCCTATCCCGTCAACGAGTCATAATTTCTGTTGACGGTACTAGTAGACGCCTTCGCTTGAAACAAAATCGGCAACTTCGTCGAGAGTTTTTTTAACTCTCGCCACGACCTTGAGTGCTTGCTTTTCGGTAATGATGAGTGGGGGGCAAAAGATAAGCTGGTCGCCTATGACGCGAACGATCAGATTGTTCTGGAGTGCGGAAGCAAAGGCCTTTCCGCCCGCCTTGCCGAACTGCTCGAATCCCTTTCGAGAAGATTTGTCGGGCACCATCTCCACAGCTGCCATCAGGCCGACACCGCGGACATCCCCAACGAGGGGGTGATCCGAGAGCTTCTGAAGGTTCTCTATAAAGACCTTGCCGACACGCGCCGAGTTTCCAACCAAGTCCCGCTCCTCGATAATCTTGAGGTTCTCAAGAGCAACAGCGGTAGCAACAGGATGGCCGGTCGTCGTGTATCCGTGCCCCCAGGTTCCGATTTTTGCCGTGTTGTCGGCAAGAATGTTGTAGACTTCTTCGGTGAACAGAATAGCTGCCAGCGGCATGTACGACGACGTAAGCTGCTTTGACGTCACCATGATGTCTGGCTTGAATCCAAAGTAGGTGGATCCAAACATCGTACCAAGGCGGCCGAAACCATTCACGACCTCATCAGCTACCAAGAAAATATCATGCTTGCGGCACAAAGCTTCCACGCCCTGCCAATAGCCCGCCGGCGGAGCCAGCACGCCAGCAGCAGCCATAAGTGGTTCGCCGATGAACGCTGCAATCGTTTCGGGGCCTTCCGAGAGGACGGTATCTTCGATTTCTTTGAGAAGCCGCGCCGTGAAATCCGCTTCGGTTTCTCCTTCATAACCGGACGTGCGAAGATGGGGGGTAGTCAGGTGGATGACGGGAATAATCGGCAAATCGAAATCACGATGATTATTTGGCAGCCCCGTGAGACTGGCGGACGCCATTGTGATGCCGTGATAGCCCTTGGTGCGGGCAAGGAACTTCTTCTTCTCTGGCTTTCCGCGCGCGTTGTTGACGTACCAGACCATCTTCACGACGGTGTCGTTTGCTTCCGAGCCCGAATTGGTAAACGACACGCGGGTAATCTGCTCGGGCGACATCTCGACGAGCTTTTCGGCCAGCCGGATGTTGGGTTCATGGCTCATATGATTGAACGTGTGATAGAAGGGCAGCTTTTGCATCTGCTTCGCCGCGGCCTCGACAAGTCGCGGCTCACTAAACCCTACTGCAACAGACCAAAGACCTGCGAAGCTTTCTATATACTGCTTGCCGTTAGTGTCGTAAACGTAAATCCCTTCGCCGCGATCCATGATGAGAGGGCCCTTGGTCTCATGTAGGCGAGCGTTGGTGTAGGGATGCAGGCCGGTCGCGATATCAGCTGCGGCCAAGGAATTCGACAATTGGTTTCCAGTGCTCATTTTCCACTGCTCCGGCAATTTAGGTTCGGATGCTTCCGGCGAAGCAGCGCCTTCGAATTGAAAGCCTTCGCACCGTAGCCACGCGTTGTGATGAACGCAGGCAATCCGTACCATCTGTCAGCCGCCTCGAGTGGTCAAATGGGGATTCAAGATTTCAGCCATCTAGGATCGCGATTGACTCCCCTGGGCACTCCATCTGCATCTCGACCTAAATGATCGATGTGCAAACTGAATTTGACGCATGCCGCCGGGCGACTTGTAAGATGCACGCATGCGGCCATGACGGCTATGCTGCTTGGCGCCGAAAAATCCCTTGCGACCAGGCGGAACTTTAAAGGCTCCGTTGCCCCAATCGTTCAGTCTGCTGAAGAAAGAGCGCTGGGCGGCCAAAGAATGGTCCAGGATAGCATCGTGGACCGTTCCAACATTTCCAAAGTATCTACATGTACAACACGTTAGGTATGGAAGATCGCCAGCTCGGAATTTGCGATGACCCGGTTGTATCGGCCGCTCGGATGGGTCTGACAGTATTCCTGCCAAAACAAACTGAGCGGAGTGCACCTGAGGTGAGCTAGAAAAAATCGCGGACAGTTTCCCTGCGAGAGAGGAAACTGGGGCATAGCCGGGCGGCGAAGAGTTAGCGATAAGGACCAAAAGCTACCGATGTCACGCAGTCTACATACATATACGCGTTGAGACCTGCGGGCGCTGATGTCGCTGACCACTGCTTCCCTTGTGCGACCGATGCTCGACGCTTGGCATCACCTGTCGCCCGGCTGCTCCATAGGGCGCAGCGGTGATCATGCGCTTCGGCGCGACGCCTTGCTTCTTCAGAAGCCGCGTCAGCAAGCGCTTGGCCGCTTTGGTGTTGTGGCGGTTCTGGACGATCTCGTCGAGCACATAGGCATCCTGGTCGACGGCACGCCACAACCAGTGTTTCCTGCCGGCGATGGTGATGACGACCTCGTCCAGCTGCCAGACATCGTTTCGGCTGTGCTGCTTGCAGCGCAAGCGGCGAGCGTACTGCGGACCGAACTTGATGCCCCACCGGCGCATTGTCTCATACGAAACCACGATCCCGCGCTCCATCAGCATTTCCTCGACCAGACGCAGGTTCAAGGGGACCTGTAGTAGAGCCAGATCACATGGGCGATGATCTGCGGCGGGAAACGATGGCGCTTGTAGCTGACCTCGCGGTGTTCATGCCACGGGTCTATGCCGCAAATCCCTGAACGCGAGTTAAGCTGATAACGCCTCTCCAGCGCATGGAGGCGGGCGAAACCGTCAGAAAGTTAGCTACCGCAGCGCAGCAGCTTGTCGAAGCGCGCGAAATAACGCGGGCTCGCGCACAAACCGCGAGCACCCATTGTGTCGACGGAATGAAGCGCGCGACTGGTACTGGTGTTCCTCAAATTCAATTATGCCTATCGTTCCTTTCTCAGCCTGTCGTCGCCGAACCTACATTACCACAGCAGTCGCCGCGCATTTCACGAGTCACGTCATAGTGACGAACCGGCCTTCAGCCCTATGACTCCAATGTCGTTTTCGATGGCAATCACGGTCCCGAACGGCTGAGATAGCTTCTGCATCCGCTCCAGAATGGCTTTTGCCTGCTGACCGACAGCCAGCCGCGGGACGCCGCGATTGGCAAACCTCTTTGAGTAGCCAAGCTCAATCGGATAAAGCCGCAATTCAGCAAGGTGGTTCTGCTCAAATCGGCTTACGACGATGATGCTCTCGTAGAAAATGGGTTGCGCAAGCGCTCCCACAAAGCCGTCTGGCGTGGGGTACCCCTTCGTCTCTTCGTCAACAGTCACCTCGGCGTCGGTGTCGCGTACTGGATCTTTCCCGTAGGCGGCGAACATGTCAGCACCAACTGGCGTCCGCAGGTCATCGTAGAAAAAGTTTCCCAGGCTATAAAAGATCGGCCGGCCCTTGTAGATCTCGACGCCCCGCAACTGGTGCGGTCCGTGCACGACATATGCGTCGGCTCCTGCATCGATCAGGTCATGCGCGAAAGCTCTTTCATAATCAGGCGGATTCTGATCCCAGTTGCCAGGCTCATGGCCATGGTTCGTTGCGATGCAGAAGTCCGAGAATTGTTTGCCCCTGCGGAGATTTCGCAAAATACCGGCGACATCGCGCGGGTCGGGTTTGAAGCTGTAACCGGCTTTTTCGCCTGCTTGGTACCTCGTGCCGGCGAGCACAACCAATCCGGGATCCTGGTAGCCAGGCTCCGTATCAGGCAAATCATCACGTATCTCCCTCAGGCTCTCAAGCTGCTCGGGTGACACCAAAACGGTTTGACCCAGACGAAGGCTATTAAGTCCCGGCCTGCCTGGCGCCTCGCCGGCCGGGTCGCAAGCACGAGCCATAGGCTCGAAAGTTGTGGCGAACGACAGCAACGCCACGCGGCCGCGTGCGGTCTCCAAAAAGCGGGCCGCGCCGGCTTGCGCCAGATTTTCGCCCACACCAGCGCAAATGATGCCACTCTGATCCAGCACGCGGCACGTTTCGCGCATGCCTTCGACACCCCAGTCCAGAGTGTGGTTATTGGCATAACTGACGAGGTTGAAGCCCATCGCTTTCAGGTCAGGTCCAAGTTCCGGCAGGCTGACGTGATACGCGCCGCCGTACTCAGCCTCCGGACTTCCCTTGAACGACCGGATGTCAAAGATGTTGGTTTCCATATTGCCGAAGGTGGCATCGGCTTCGCGTAGAATCTTGACGATGTCGTCAAAGCCGGGATGGTTGCCTTTGGTCAGTGGCCGGGACAGGATGAGGTCGCCGACTGCTACCATCGTGAAGCCGTCCGCAACGTTCGTCGCAATCGATCCGACCGTATCATAGCCAGCACCCTGCTGGGTCGGATGACAATCGTTCTCGTGCGAATGTTCCATAGTCTGCCTTCTCTTCTTTTCGCTAGATTTGGGATGAGTTTGGGTTCCGTGTCAGCGGCGCACTTCCATATGCTCAATCGGGTGAACAAGTCTCTGACATAACCCCAGGACTGAGCGAAGGATTCGCCGTCGCAGACGGCTGGGTCGGCATGTCTGTGGCCGGAGCGCGCACGTGGCAGGCCACAACGCGCCCGTCTGCCATTGGCACCAAAGGTGGCACTTCGGTGCGGCAGCGCTCGGCAGCGAGCGGGCAGCGCGGGTGGAACGCGCAGCCCTTTGGCGGATTGATGGGGCTTGGCACCTCGCCCTCGACGGGCGCCTCCAACCGAACTCGCGTCGGATCCGGCACCGGAGCTGCCGCCATCAGCGCCTCGGTGTAGGGATGGACCGGTTTCGCGAAGAGCGCCTCGCTCGGGGCGAGCTCCACGATCCGCCCCAAATACATGACGGCAACGCGATGCGCGATATGCTCCACGACGCCGAGGTCATGCGAGATGAAGACGAAGGCGATGCCCATCTGCTGCTGGAGGTCCAGAAGCAGATTCAGAATCTGCGCCTGCACGGAGACGTCAAGGGCTGAAACCGCTTCGTCGGCGATGATGACAGAGGGGTTGAGCGACAGGGCGCGTGCAATGCCGAGCCGCTGGCGCTGACCGCCCGACAACTCCGACGGGAGCCTGCGCATCATCTCAGGCGACATTCCGACTTTTCGGAGAAGGTCCGCGGCGAGCGCGTTGCGCTGCTTCCGGCTGAGACGTTCAAAATTCTCGACAGGCTCAGTAATGATCTGTCCAGCCGTGAGGCGCGGGTTCAGCGACGAGTAGGGATCTTGAAAGACCATCTGCATCCGACGGCGCCATGCGTGGAGCGCGTCCTTCTTGAGGCCCGCAATATCGGTCCCGTCGATCATTACGCGCCCGCTAGTCGGCTGCACGAGTCGCATCAAGAGCCGCGCCACGGTGGACTTGCCGCAGCCGGATTCGCCGACAATGCAAAGCGTCTCACCCGCCTCGACGGAAAAGGACACATCCTCCACCGCCCGGATCACTGGAATGCTTTTCTTGAACATTCCCGTGCCGAGCGGATAGTGCTTGGTCAGATTCTCGACTTTCAGCAGAGGACCGTTCATGCGCCCATCACCTCTTCGGCGCGCCAGCAAGCTGCGGTGTGGCTCGACCCGACATCACGCAGGACGGGCGTCTTCTCGCGGCAAATATCGATCGCGAATGGGCACCGAGGCGCAAAGCTGCACCCAACAATGGGCTCGCGCAGGTTGGGCACGATCCCGGGAATCTCTGGAAGATGGCGCTGGCGGCCGCGCCGCGGATCCGGCACCGACCGCATGAGGCCGCGGGTGTAGGGGTGCGCGGGACGCGCAAAAAGATCTATCACGTTTGCTTGTTCTACGATCCGGCCAGCATACATAACAATCACGCTTTGGCATGTCTCGGCTACAACGCCCAGATCATGCGTGATGAACATGACGGCCGTTCCCGTACGCTCTTTCAGGTCGACGATGAGCCGCAAGATCTGGGCCTGGATAGTAACGTCAAGCGCAGTCGTTGGCTCGTCAGCGATCAACAGTTCTGGTGAGCAGGCAAGAGCCATGGCGATCATGGCGCGCTGGCGCATCCCGCCAGACATTTCGTGAGGATAGTTGCTGACGCGCCGCTCGGGGTCCGCGATGCGGACGAGACCGAGCATCTCCTCAGCCTTTGCCATCGCCACCGAGCGGGACGCTTTCGTGTGGATTTGCACCGCCTCGGCGATCTGGTGGCCAACCGTATAGACCGGGTTCAAGCTAGTCATCGGCTCCTGGAAGATCATGGCGATCTGGCCGCCGCGGATCTTTCGCATCTCCCGATCGGAGAGCTCAAGGAGATCGCGACCGCGAAAGCGGACCTCGCCACCGACAGTCCTGGCGGTCAACTTCGGCAGCAGGCGAAGGATGGAGAGAGCGGTGACGCTCTTCCCGCATCCCGACTCGCCGACGACACCGAGCGTTTCGCCTTTCTTGACCTGAAAGCTGATGCCGCCCAAGGAGCGGGTGACGCTTTCGTCGCCGTAGAAGTGCGTCTCAAGATCGCGAACGTTGAGAAGCACATCATCCTCTGCACATTGTCGCATCAGCATGTCAGCGTCTCCGCTTTGAGCGGGGATCGAACATATCGCGCAGTCCATCGCCAAGCAGGTTGACGGCAAGGACCGTGACGGCAAGGCATATGCCGGGGGCGAAGATCGTCAATGGGGCGATGGCGAGATACAGGCGCGAACTGGCAATCATGTTGCCCCAGCTCGGAATCTCGGGCGGCACGCCCACGCCAAGGAAGCTGAGCCCGGCCTCAGTCATGATCGCGCTGGCGCAGACAGTAGCACCTTGCACCATCAGCGCCGGAATGGTGCTCGGCAGGATATGCCGCCACAGCACCTTGGGCAGGCGCGCCCCGCCGCAGATCGCAGCCTCCACGTAGGGACGCTCGCGGACACCCAGAACCACCGAACGAACCAGCCGCGCGACGGCTGGCGTCTCCGGGATCGCAATCGCAACGATGAGGATGCCGATGCCGGGTCCTGTCAGAGAAATAAGCGCAACAGCCAGCAGCATCGTCGGGATCGACATCAGGCCGTCCATGACCCTCATAACGACGTTGTCGAAGCTGCGGCTGTAACCTGCGATGACACCAATCAGGAGCCCGACCACGGCCGCGCTCGATGCCGACAGCAGCCCTACCAGGAGCGAGATGCGGGCACCGAAAATTGTTCGCGCAAACACGTCCCGGCCCAGATTGTCTCTACCGAACCACATCTCGGCTGAAGGCCGCTGCAGGCGCTTGAATGGATCCATATTCACTGGATCACCGGCGTAAAGCGGGGCAGCGAGCGCCAGAATGATCAAGAGCGCCAAGAGGCCGCCGCCTAACAGAACCAGTGGGTGTCGTCTTGCCAGACGGGGAATATCGGATAGCTGCAGCCGACCCATCGGCACGGCTTTAACTGATGCGGAGGGGAGCGTCATATCAGTACCGGATCCGGGGATCGATCAGCGTGTAGGCGAGATCGACGGTGAGGTTGATAAGGACGTACAGACCCGAAGTCAGGATGAGCACGCTCTGGATTATCGGATAGTCGCGATTGTTGATCGCATCGACGACCAGACGACCGATACCGGGTATGTTAAACACCGTTTCCGTGAGGACAACCCCGCCGATCAGATAGGCGAAGCTTATGCCGATGACGGTTAGGATCGGGACTCCGGCGTTCTTCAAGGCATGGTGGAAAAGCATGGCATAGGACGAAGCGCCCTTGGCAGCGGCCGTTCGCATATAGTCTTCCGACAGGACCTCGAGCATGCTCGCCCGTGTAACCCGGGCGATGAATGCAATGTAGCCGAGCCCCAAAGCTACAGTTGGCAGGATCAGGTGCACAAACCAAGGCCCGAGGCCACCATCGATCGGCGCATATCCCTGCACCGGCAGCCAATGCATCCTGATAGCGAAGAAGTACATGAGAAAATAACCGATGACAAAGACCGGGACGGAATAACCAAACGCCGAAAAGGGCGTGAGCAGGCGGTCGACAAGCCCGCCCGTTCGCCAGGCGGCAAGCATGCCGAAAGAGACCCCGACCGTCACCGAAAGGATCATCGTCAGGATCGACAGGGAAAGGGTCGGCTCAAGCCGCTGCGAGATCAGCTCGAGAACCGGTAGTCCGGAAAAGATCGAGATGCCAAAATCACCGCGGAGGATGTCGCGTAGCCAGCGTATGAATTGAACCGGCATAGGATCGTTCAGGCCCAGCTTTTCCCGAATGCCGACGATCATCTCCGCCGTGGCCGACTTACCTGCGATCATGGCCGCCGGATCGCCTGGCGCCAGCCTGAGAAGCAGGAAAACAAAGATCCCGACCATCACCATGACGGCGACGGTCGAAACCATCCTACGAAGGATGTACGCCGCCATTAAGCGGAGTCTTTCTGCATGTTCCACATCGGGACGGTCTGCGGCATGCCGATGAGGCCGGTCAGGGTCTTCTGTCGTGCGATCGGCGAGATGTATTTCCCCAGTCTCACATCGCCGACAAAGTCCCACCAGATCGCTTGCATCTTGCGGGCCAGCGCCTTGCGCTCCTCGAGTGTTGCGATATTTGCCCACTTCGCCCGCAGCGCCTCATATTCGTTGTTCTTAGGCCAGCCGTACCAAGCCTGGTCGCCATTCGCAGTTAGGAGCGGGTCTGTGAGCGGATTTCCAAGGGAATAATCGGCTTCGGTTGAGATGAACATATTCCAGCCGCCGTTCTCAATGGGGCCTTTGTTTGCCCGACGCGTGCTCAGCTGACCCCAGTCCATCGACGCGAGCTCGGCGTTAACCCCGATCTTTTGCAGCGCCGCCGCCAATAGCTGCGAGGCATTGCTTGCCTCCGCCCAATCGGTAGGCTGCATGATCACAACTTTCTCGCCGGCGTACCCGGCCTCCTTGAAGAGTTGCTTGGCCTGTTCTGGGTCACCGCCCTTTTTGTACCATCCCGTGTTCTCATCGTTGGACACCGGCGTAGCGTCTCCAAATATTGACGTGAGGGTACTGGAATATTTAGGGTCGGGAGCCATGACACGCATGAACGCCTCCTGATCGATCAGGTGGAGGATCGCTTGGCGTGCCTTGACGCTATTGAATGGCGGCTGCAGGAAATTAATGCGCACAAGCGCGTCCCAGCCCGCCTTGTCCAGAACCTGAAGTTCAAGGTTGGGATCGCTCTCGACCAAGGAGTAAAGGTCTGCCGGCGGCGTCTCGAAGTAATCAATCTCACCCGCCTGCAAAGCCGCCATCGCCGTCTGCTGGTCGGCGATAACATCCCAGATGACGCGATCAACCTTGACAACCTTTCCGCCGGCCAATCCGTCAGACGATTCCTTGCGCGGTACGTATTTATCATTGCGGTCATAGGTGATGCTCGCGCCAGGCTTGGCTAGACCCTCATTGAACCTGAACGGTCCCGATCCGATCTTCGTGGTCACCTGCTCGGTTGCGGGACGACTGGCGTCCTTCTCGCGCATGACGTATAGGCACGGCGGCGTCAGGTCCGCCAGGATCTCAACGAGAAGTCCCAACGGCTCCTTCAGCGCGATCGTGAAGGTCTTGTCGTCCTTCTTCGAAATGTCATTGGCCAGCGCCTTGATCAGTTGCCCGCCAGGCGCCACCTCAGCCCAACGCCGGATCGAAGCGACACAGTCCGCCGCGGTGACGGGGGTGCCATCGTGCCAGCCCAAGCCGTCCCGCAGCTCGAACGTATAGGTCTTCTTGTCGTCGGAAACGCCCCACTTCCCCACCATTTGCGGCTGCGGCATGAACTTCGAGTCGAGCGAGAACAGCGTGTCGTAAATCGCAGCGCCGTGGTCGGCGGTGATGCTCGCCGCCGACCAGATTGGATCGAAAACACGCAAGTCAGACTTCACCATGTGCACCGTCCGCGATCCGGCTGATGCCGTTTGTGCCCGCAGGACAGAAGGGATCGATAAAGCCGTTCCGGCTGCCAGGCCCACTTTAAAAAGGTCGCGTCTAGAGATTGTCATATTCCTGTTTCCCCTTTTTCTCAGTCGCGCGGTTGATCCCACACAGTGAAATTGCCGTTGATGGTTACGCCTACGACCCGCAAGCGCGCCCATAGCGCCCTTGAAGTCACGCGATATTCGCAGGCTATTTCCCGCGGCGCTGTGACTGTCATGGCCGCAGGGTCCATTTTGCCCGGCAATTTCGACGTCCACGACCTGCCGGATCCTTCAAGTAGTTGGAGGGCGTCATCTCCGCCCTCGATCCTATCGTCGGCCCGTCTCACCATCGTGCTGGATCATTGGGACGATGCGGTTTGAGTATCCCGCTTCCAGACGATGGATGCCGAACGAAGCGAGTATCTCGGTCACGAACTTTGCTGTGTCATAACCCCGATAGTCGAGTTCGAGAGCTTCATGCAGATAGGAGCACCAAGCGGCTGCCTACCTGCAAATTGCGGAACGTTTCGACGCTATGGATCTGGTCCTCCTAGATTATAAGGCTCTTATACCCACTTGGCCCCTTTATTTAATCGAGCATCAATCGCCTCGAGGCTTCCGTCAAACACAGTTTGTGTATTGTCGTCATCTAGATACGAGATGGAGGCTAACCCTATATGACCCTCACGTGGACGACCTCCTCTCAGCGCATCGCCTTGTCAAAGTGAGGCTCTCGAAGCCCCATCAGAGAAGCCATTCTTGGCAGCGAAGGAACAAAGGATGGTACGCCATCCAGGGCCTGTCGATCTAGCGACCGGGTTGCCGTGCGCAGCGTAATGTCGGCCTTGTAGAAAAACTCCCGCGAGCGCAAGGCAAGACGCTCGGCGCGGCGGCCATCACGGCGCCCAAAATGACAGCCGGCAAAGAACTGAGGCTCCCTTATTAGCGTCCGCCGCTTTTATAAATCTATCTGCTCGGCAAGCTCGTAGCCGGCGCGTGCTTGAACGGAGAACGGCTTGGTATGGCAGACATCTGCTCGCCACCCACTCGGGCGCGCGCCCCTTTGGGAGCGCTTCACAGGCGGACTTGAGGCATTTTCATTTGTGCGGCATCCAAGACGCTGAGCGCCCGGCGAGGGGATCCATTTTTCCTCAACGACATTTGCGCCGCTCAGAAATCCGACGCACAGCCCAGACCACCCTCAGCTATTTGGTCCCTCTGGGCACCATCTGACGCTGAAGTGGAAGGTTCGCTCCACCTCGCCCGCGTGAGTCGATGAGGACGGCGAACTATGACGGCCTACGCTTCACGGAGATGTCGTCGAAAATCAAGACGGCGATCGCGCGCGAAATCCTCTTTGGCCTAATTAGCATTGGCATTATGGACCTGCTTCGGATTAACGAAAAGCGTGGCCTACCCGATGACCTTCCCAAGCGCGCAACGCACCAGGCTCAAATGGTCCTCGTGCAGGGCCGCCATTGTCGGCACGACGGCGACCTTCTCCGACTTCTAGGATGCAATGATGGCGGCCAATTCCGCAACGGAATCAGCGCAGCGGTATTGGTTGGATCCGGCATAACCACAGTGTTCGTCTCAACCAACGCGAAGGCTGAGCGGGCCGTTGATTTTAGCCAGCACGGCCAGACATGATCTCGACCCCAGAAACGCCTAGCGGCGCCGCAGTGCAGCGCGTCGGAGGAGCCACCGACCGGCGACAACCATAATTGCTACGGCGATCGCGCCTGCAATGTAGAGCATCTCGGTTGTACCATCGCCCGCATCCGGGGACACGCCGAAAATTCGCTCGATGAAATCCATATTTATCTCTCTCCTGGAATGAATGCTCGCTGAACGATATGTGTTTAGTCACGGGCACCTAGATCTCTCCCGGTCCCGAGCAGCTCGACGCCGACGCTCTTGAGCGTGGCATTGAGCCCTGTAACTTCGTTCCTTACGAGCTCGTTCAATTTTTTGATCTCGCCGCTGACCTTCGACATGATCTCATCGGAGACCTGCCGGGCTTGTAGCGTCGGCGCCGCGTCGGCGATGGCCACCACATTGATGAGGTCGATCAGCTTGTCGCTCAAGCCCGGTGGGTTGCGGTCGTCGCGGTCGCGCGGCGTCTCCCGCTTGATGTCGATCAGCAGTCCCTCGATCGCCTCGAGCCGCCCGACCAAGGCTTGCGCACGCCCACCAAGCGATCTGTCACAGTCGCTGAGCCGCTTCTGCGCATCCGTGAGTTGACGCTTCAGGAGCCGAATGCGAATAACCGCCTGATTGAGCATTGAAAGCTTGCCGAATAGTCTTTGTAAGAGCTCGAACTGCTCGGCGAATTGCTTTTCGGTGGTGGTTATGCGCGGATCTTTGAGTATTGTGAAGCCGGCTGTCTGGCTTTTTCCACCGGCCTGCAGCTCAACCTTGTAGCTGCCAGGAACCACCATCGGGCCGCTCGGGTCGCCGCCTTCCTGCGCGAGAGGCTTGTACTTCTGGATCACCAGAGACTGATCGAGCTTGGTCGGTCCCGGATGCCTGAGATCCCAGACGAAGCGATGGAGCCCAGCCTTCGTGCCTGGCCTCTTATGGAAGGGTGCGTCCTTGTCGTCACTCGAGAAGGCGATGATGGTCTTGTCTGCGGCGTCGCGGTAGGTGAGCTTGACCGGGCCTTCCGCATCAATAGGCAGCCAGTAGTAGAGGATGGCCCCGTCCGGCGGATTCTCGCCGCAATCGAGATAGCGGCGGTCGACCCGTCCGTCTTGCAACTCCACGATCTCTGTGGCCCCGCCGATGCACCAACCAAGGCCGTAGCTCATGCCGGCGTTGGAGAAATTCCCGGCGATCCAGCTAAGCTTGGTCCGGACGGTGGGGCGCGGGCTCACCAGTTTGACTTCTGCCTGATCCGCAGCCAGTTCGCGCAACGGCGTGACGTCATCCAGGATCCAGAAGGACCGGCCATGGGTGCCGGCGACGAGGTCGCTTCCCTTGATCTTGAGATCGTAGACCGGAACCACGGGCAAGCCGCCTCCCATCCGTGACCAGTGTGCTCCGTCATCGAGACTGACGAAGACCCCAGTCTCGGTGCCGGCGAAGAGCAGGCCTGGCCGCACCGGATCGGCGCGCAGCACACGGGTGATCTCGCCCTGCGGGAAGTCACCGACGATCGACTCCCAGCTCTTCCCGCCGTCTTTCGTGCGGAAGAGATAGGGCTGATAATCGGCGAGCTTGTAGCGCGTGGCTGCTACATAAACGGTGTCGGCCTCATGCGGCGAGATTTCGACGCAGCCCACATAGGCGAGTTCGGGCATGGGCGTCGGCGTAACGTTGCTCCACAAGGTCCCGTCGTTCCGCGTCACGTGGACGAGGCCGTCGTCCGTAGACGACCAGATTTCACCGTTGCGATGTGGGGATTCGACGAGCGAGGCGCAGGTCGCGTGCACTTCAGCGCCCGAATTATCGTGGGTCAGGATGCCTCCGGAATGGCCCTGTCGAACTGGATCGTTAAGGCTTAAATCGGGCGAGATCAAGGTCCAACTCGATCCCTCGTCGCGGCTGCGGAAGACGTGATTACCCCCAATATAGAGTGTCTTCTTGTCATGCGGGGAGAAGGTGATTGGGAAGGTCCAGCCAAAGCGGTAGCGCATATTCTTCGACGCCATACCGCTCGTCTTTTCCGGCCAGACACTGACAAGGCGAATTTGTCGGGTGCGGTGGTCATAGCGTTGAAGAGCACCACAGTCTCCCGGGCTTGAGCCGATCGCGCCGCAATAGACGATGTTGGGATCCTTGGGATCCACGGCAATGAAGCCGCTCTCGCCGGTGCCTGGATAGATGCAGTCGCCCAGAGTGATGACGCCCAATTCCGAAGCGCACGGGACCGCGATCGCGGTGTTGTCCTGCTGAGTGGCGTAAACCCGATAGGGATACTGGCTGTCGACGTCGATGCGATAGAACTGTGCGGTGTTCTGATTGTAGATCGACGACCAGGTCTTGCCGCCATTGAAGGTGACGCAGGCGCCGCCATCGTTGCCTTCGATCATCCGGCTGGAATTGACTGGGTCAATCCAGAGATCGTGGTTGTCGCCATGAGGTGTGGTCACCTCGGTGAAGCTCGTCCCGGCATCAGTCGATTTCCACATCTGCAAATTGGTCACATAGACCGTATCGGCGTGCTGAGGGTCGGCGAAGACATGGGTGTAGTACCAAGGGCGGTGGATCAGATCGCGGTTCTGCGACACCTGGATCCATCGGTCGCCGTAATCATCGGTGCGATAGAGGCCGATCTTATCCCCCTCGGCCTCGATGAGGGCGTAGACGCGCCCGCGCTGCGCCTCCGAGACTGAGACGCCAAGCTTTCCGAGCACCCCGTCCGGCAAGCCGTTCCGTCCGGATAACTCCTCCCAGGTGTCGCCCCCGTCAAGCGAGCGAAACATTCCGCTTCCCGGCCCGCCGCTGTTCATGTTCCAGAAGTTACGCCGCGTCTGCCAGATCGTGGCGAAGAGGATGCGCGGGTTGTTGGGATCCATCGATATGTCGACGGCACCAGAGTCGGAATTGCGGTATAGGACCTTCTGCCAGGTCTTGCCGCCGTCCTTGGATCGGAACACGCCCCGTTCTTCATTGGGCCCGAACGCGTCGCCTAGCGCCGCAACATAGAGGATGTCGGGGTCGTTGGGATGAATGCAGATCTTGCCGATATGGCGGGTCTCTTTCAGCCCCAGATTAGTCCAACTGCGACCGGCATCGGTCGATCTGTAGACGCCATCGCCGTAAGAGACGTCGACGCGAATTGTTGCCTCGCCCGTACCGACATAGACAACGTTGGAGTCCGATCGAGCGACCGCAAGCGCGCCGACGCTGGCACTGCCGAAGTAACCGTCGGACACGCAGCGCCAATAGACACCGCCGTCGATCGTCTTCCATACCCCGCCCGCGCAGGCGCCGAAATAGAACACCATCGGCTCGTTGGGGTCCCCGGCGACGGCCACAACGCGGCCGCCTCTTGCGGGTCCGATGCAGCGCCACTTGAGGCCCTTGAGGCTGTTAGGGTCAGTCACACTGACTCGCATCGACATCGCGCTACCTAATCCATTGTGACGTTACGGCGCCTGAAGCCAAGAACGGCGCCGCGAGGACCACTCGGAACACGGCTGTCAATTCACCTTGGACCAACCCATATCGATCGGCGGCGGCTTGCGTCAAATATAGCTCGCATATGGTCGTCATCTAAGAGAGAGATGGACACCAGGCCACCCTCGCGAACTTTTTGGCGGCCGCGTTTCTTGCGGCATAGTGGTCAAATCCATTGCTCGTCGGTTGGCACCGTTCGTTGAATGCGCATTGCGCATTTCGGCTTCAGATACCGCTGCCGGCCACTTCGGGACCCCCGAGTTCTGCGTGCGCCCAACGGTCTTTCCAAGCCGCTCTGCTACTCCGGACGCCATTTCTTGCGCCTTCGCTCGATGAGGTTGAAGCGAGGCATCTAGCAGCGAGATGTCGATGATGCGGAAACTGAATTTACGGTCGTCTCCCTGCAACCGATTCTCAGGAACATGAAAGTATGAAATGGACGCAACTGAGAGAGTCGCGATGAAGAGCGTTGAAGATTTTAGGTTGCTGCAGAGCGAAGTTACCGAGTGAGGCCGGTACCTCCATCAATATCCTGACCTTGACTACCGCCTGGAAAATACCGCAACTCTGACGATCGGCTTGCGAGCGGACATGGATGCCCTGCCCATTCTCGAGGCGTCGAGCAACCCGTGGACATCCCCGACGCCCGGCAAGATGCATGCATCTGGCCACGACGGACACACGGCCATGCTGCGGGGCGCCGCGAAATACCTCGCAGAGCGTCGCAGTTTCAAGGGCCGTCGCCCTGATCTTCAACCGGCGGAGGAGGGAGCTCTCGGCGGCCAGAAAATGGTTAGGAAGGCATCATGGAGCGGTTCGGGATCTGGCAAGTATTCGGCATGCAGAACGAGCCGGGCATGGAGATCGGTCGGTTCGGCATCTGCAAAGGCCTGTTTATGGGCGCTCAATGAGTTCGATATCCTCGTAAAAGGCCGGGGCGGACATGCTGCCAGCCCTCACCTCAATATCGATCCCATCGTCATCGCTTCGCAGATCGTCATGGGGCTGCAGACCTTGGTATCTCGCAGCACGGATCCGTTGGAATCGCTCGGAGTCTCCGTGACGCGGTTGATCGCGGATGGTGCCTACAACATCATAACTGAGCGTGCGGAAATCGCTGGCACTGTAAGAACCCTTGTCCCCGCCCTGCGTGATCTCGCCGAGCAGCAGATCCCAGCCTGTGCCCAGGGCATTGCGCGCGGATATCGCGCGGATATCGAGTTCAGGCATCGTCGTCACGACCCCGTGACCATCAACGCGGCTGAAGAGACGGACCTGGCGATCCTGGCTGCAATCGGCTTAGTAGGCGTGGATCTCCAGTCGATCAGTGCTTGTCGAACCGCCGGCTCTGGGGATCGTTCATCGCGCTAGGCAGAACCCAAAATACCCCACGGGATCGCATCCAGATCTGCAAAACCTATTCGCTCAACGGCATCGACAGATGGGCCTCATGAATCAGGATTGTACAACACAGTCCGACCCCATAGCGCGATCGGCAACAAGCCGCTGCTCCCTGAAAACCGGACCGTTCTAAGTGGAGTTTTCCGCGGTAACGTCCCTTGGCTGGGAGGAGGGAAGACGATGAAGCCTCGAAGTTTTCGGACGCGCAGAAGGCGTTTATTTTGAAGCAGGGAGCGGACGGGATTCCTGTCGCTGAGATCTGTCGGCGGGCGGGAATTGGCCAGGCGACCTACTTCAACTGGAAAAAGAAATACGATGGACTGCTGCCGACAAGATGAAGCGGCTGAAGCAGCTTGAGGACGAGAACCGCAAGCTCAGGAAGCTGGTGGCCGATCTGTCATTGGACAAGGAGATGCTGCAGGACGTCATTCGCCGAAAACTGTGAGGCCTGGTCGCAAACGCGAGCTGGTGGCGCAGACGTGTGATGAGTGGAACGTGTCCATCCGGCGGGCATGCCGGTTCTGGAGTTCGACACGTCGACCTATCACTACAAGTCCCGCCGCCGCGATCAGGCCGGCATCGAAGCTCGGATCAAGGACTCTGGGCCACACGGGTCCGCTACGGATACCGGCGCGTGCATGTAATGCTCACGCGCGAGGGCCGAGACATCAACATGAAGCGAACCTATCGAATTTACAGAGACTTGGGTCTCCAACTGAGGAACAAGACGCCCAAGCGGCGCTTAAAGGCGAAGCTGCGGGAAGATCCAGACTTCGTCCACGATCAGCTCGCGACCGGCAAGAAGATCCGTGTGCTGACGGTCGTCGACACGTTCTCACGTTTACGAGCCGGTGCTCGATCCGCGCTTCAGCTATCGCGCCGAGGACGTGCCGGCGCATTTTCATGGAGATGGTGGAGGAACCGCTCCGTTGCGCATCGAGAGATGTCGGGTCTCCGCTCAGCAGCCATGCACAGTTCCGACGCGATGGCGGCCGCCATCGCGAATTGGTGGAGCGGTCGGTGGCCGCTCCTTGCGGGCGGTGGTCCACCTGTGGACGGTCGCCCTGCTACCTGCAAAGCCGCGGTGCTTGATTTCGGTCCACAGCTGCAGCCCGTTGTGCTGGCCTTCCTCCCAGCGCTTTTCGAGGTACTCTCGAAAAGGATCCATGAGGACGGAGCGCGCCGGCGGCCGCCGGTGCTCAGGCTCACCGCCCGCTGCAAGCCAACGTTCGACAGTTCTGACGTTCATGCCAATCCGGGGCGCAATCTGGCGCGGCGACAAGCCGGAGCCCCGCAGGTCAAGGATCTCGGCATAGAGCTCACGGCGCTGGTTGCGCCGCGACCGACGCAAGCAATCAAGTTTCGGGGAAGTTTCTACCTGTGGTTCCGGCTCGGCTTCGGCGTTCCCGCCATCTCGGACGCCATGGCCTTTCCGGCGGAGCTGACCGCCTTGCCATAGCGACCGACGGCCAGTCGCAACGCTTCGCCCAGGTTCTGAGGAGATGCCACCGGTCTGCGACCTTCGTTGCATTCGGGCGCACCGCAAGGGGCGCCCTCAGCATAAACGCCGGCACGATCGCTAGCGATGATCTCGATGCCAGGATAGCGTTTGGAGCTTCGAGTTCAGCGCGTCTATCGCGTTTGTCGTGTAGATGATCCAGCGCACATCGTCGGGGAATGCGAAGAACTGAATAACCTCCCCCCAAGCACGCCGCCAGCTCTCCGGTCAGCGCCTTCTTCAATGAATCCAGCAGACCGCCTGGATCAAAAGCTGCGCTCGCGGCACTCCTGCAAGCAACTGGTCGAAGCTCATTCGGTATCGTGGGGTGTTTGCGTCGAGACATAGTGGGGATCCTTTGTACCCAGCGATGCCCGCCCGCACACGGAAATTCTGACACTCCCATGAAGCACGCAGTCTGATCCGGCAGCGCAATGGATCGAAGCGCAGGCTGGCGAGTTGTGCGGCATAGCCAGGATTATCAACTTCTGCGACAAATCCTGGGCATTGGGGCGTCCAACCGAAGCCGGCGGTGTTCGCCGTTTCGCTCATCAGCGCAGTTTCTAAAGTTCTGCGGACTGGACCTCTCGATATAGCAGTCAGGCCAATATCGAGGCCAGACACGACCAACGCATTGGCGGCCGTATCGTCGTACCAAACCCTATCCGAAGAGGCCCAGTGTGTGCGAGCCGTTCGAGGCGCAGATCAAGGAAGAGCCGGCGCTGTCGGCAGCAAGTGTGTTGCAACGCCTGACAAAGATCGACCCGTCGGAAGAGAACCTGAGAATGGTGCAACGGCTTGTGAAGGCCTGGCGCACGGAAATGGCTGGGCTGATAATCCTTGATGGCGGTTGGATGACGAGCTGGCCGCTATCTCCCTTCGCCGCGACGGAGAGAGATAGTGGCCATGTCGGCCCCATCGCGCTCGGTAGCATTCCTCGCTGAGGCAAAAGGGGGATCAATTCTCGCATTTCGCCCGACCGCCCCAGCTTTTTCTATTCGCCAAGCGTCGAAAACGGTGTGATCGACCAATCGATCGAATCGACAGCACGCTGAAGGATGGCTTCGGTCTGAGCGACGCTGGGTGAAGCAACAACGACGTGTCCGATCCAGTCTCGGTAATCGCCTTTCCTGATGATCGACGCGTTGGGTTGGAGATAAAACTTGACTTCGGAAACACCTGGTACAGCAGCTTCCCTACTGCCGTCGGCGACCCGATGAAGGATGCCATCGCGATCTGCAATTAGGTAACGCGCGGCCGCAATGTGCGAATGCTTTCTGTGCAAATCGCATTCTTCACCAGTAGCAAGCCTGATGTGCTCGGTGACGAGATCGATACCGTAAGCCAGCTGAAGTAGTTGAGGAGTGGGCGCGCCATGAAGCCGCGGATTGACTTCAATAACGACTGGGCCACGCTCCGTGCACCGCAGTTCAATGCCCGTCGGTCCCCAGCCAAGCCCGAGAGCTCGCAAAGACCTCAGCGAAACATTTGCGATACACTCATGCTCGTCATCAGTTAGCGGAGCCGGAGTGATGCACCCACGCAGAACGAAATGCGGCGGGGGGCCGAAGTCACCGGTGGAGATCCCAACGACCTCATTTCCCATCATGTCTGCGAAATAGACACGACCTTGTGCGAATTCTTCGACCAGTATCCTCGGTGAAGATCGCCATATGTGCTCTCCCCCGAACAGATAAGCTGTATGTTCGGCTAACTCATCGGCATTGCGGCACAATCGGACACCCATGCTGCCGCCGCCCACGGCAGGCTTAAGTATCACCGGCAGTCCGATTGTCGCGGCAGCGCTTTTCACGTCCGTCGCATTCGCTGCCAAAAGATAAGCAGGCATGGGAACGCCGCCCTCCTCGAGGAGTCGACGTTGAGTGAATTTGTCACAGCATCGTTCTACGGATAGAGGGGCCGGTCCGGGTAAATCGAAATGCCGGCAGAGTTTGCCAACCGTCACATAAAGCGACTCGTCATCGCCTACAAAGCCAGTAATGCCAGCAATGTCATAGGTCGCCCCTATCTGGCAACATTCATTGATTAGCGCATCGAGATTGTCTGTATCGACACGGGTGGCGTCGCATCTCTCCGCCACAAGGTAGTCATATTGAGCTGGATTTGCCGATAAGGTAATAGGAATAAGGCCAAGCCGCTTTGCCGCTTGAACGTATAGTCGGCCATTACCTCTAGAATGGCCTTCAATAAGTATAAACGCTCTTTTTTCCATGGCTTGGGTACCCCGATGTGGCTATCTACTTTGCAACCCAATACTATCTTGCGGTTGTAGGCGTTATTGCGATTGTGCATATTTTCGGGATGTGTGGCGCAAATTTTCTGTGAATTTAATGTGAAGGATCAGTACACATTTTGATTACCCGCTGGGGAGCACTGCGCGCGTCGATAAATTGTCGAGGGGGGTCGAATGTCCGGAGGACGTCGACCGTGAACAATCCGGGCTAAGCGGCGACCGGCTTGAGCCGGAGTTGAAGCAGAGCGATCAAGAGCGACAAAAAACCCTTCAGCCATCTGAGCAGGAGGGAGAAGTTGTAGCTGGCGGCGGCCAGGATGGCGTTGAGGGCGTCGCCCTGCTGGCCGGCGAGGTAGTTGCGGCCCATGCGATGCTCGCCCTTGATGTGCCGATCACCGGCTCGACCGCCGAGCGCCGGCCGCATCTGGCGTTTGATGGCCGGAGTGACGCGGTGTTTCTGGCCGCTGGTGAAGTCCCTGAACTTGTGGCTCTGGGGTGCGTTGTGGCCGCGATAGCCGGCGTCGGCGAGGTTGGGGCCGATCTGGTTGCCGATGGTCTCTTCCATGTCGGGAATGACGCTTGCCAGCGTGTGGCCGTCGTAGGGATTGCCGGGCAGTGCTTTTGCATGCAAGGCGAACTGGCCGCCCTTGGAGCGCTTCAGCGTGGTGGCCACCGACACCTTTACCCCGAACTCGTAGGGCATGTGCGCCTTGCCCTTGCCGATACATTCCACCTCGTGCGCGTGCAGGCTGTAGATTTTGCGGCCACGCTGGCGCTGACGTTGCTTGAGAACGGTGGCGGCCTGGTAGAGCGGCCATTGAAGAGCGCGTCCAGCGCCGCATCGCCGGCGACCTGGCGAGCGATGTCGCGGATGGTCCGGCCGAGATACGTCTTGAGCCTGCGCAGCGCTTTGTTGGCCCGCTTGAACTGCTTGGCGTGGGCATAGCGCTGGTGGCTGATCAGCGCCAGCTTGCCGACCCGAACATAGCTCTGGCGCAAATTGAGGCCCGTCCTCCTGGCCAGCCGCACCAGCCGTTCACGCGCCCGGTGGATGAGCTTGGAGTCGGTCGGGAACATGACGTTCTTCGGCTGCACGGTCGTGTCGACGATCACCTGGCACGTGTCGGACGGCTTCATTGCCCCGGTCTTGACCGCGAGGCTGAGGCTTTCCTGCAACAGCGCCACGATCCGCTCCTCGCCCATATTGCTGCGCCAGCGCGTCATCGACGAGCGGTCGAACGGCAGTGCATGGCAGAAGAACGTCTCGCCCGTGAGGTACTGTGGTAGTAAGGGTTCTCCACCCAGCGCTCGCACAGCACCTCATCTGACAGGTTGAAAGTGTGTTTGAGGATCGCAAGCCCCGCCATCAGCCGGGTCGGCAGTGGCGGCATGCCAGGACCGTCCGAATAGACGGTACCGAAACGCTCCTCCAGTACCGGCCAGTCAATCGACTGCGCCAGCCGCACCAGCCCGTGCTTCATATTGATGATCTGATCGAGCCTGGAGCGGAACAGATCCTGCTCTCTCGTCTCGCACTTCTCGCGTGGCCTGGACATTTGCAGTCCCCTCGATTCGCCGCCGCCGAGCCAAGTGAATCACGCTCCGCAACGCAAGGGAATCGCAAAACCAAATTGCAGGAAAACAGCGCCCATAAACCGCTAATCCGGCAATTCAAAAGCCGCTATCCGCCTCAATCAACATGCCAGATCAACAGCTTGCCGATAGTTCACGGCCGACGTGGACGCGGGGTCCGAGCGGGGGCAAAAATCCCGCCCCACCTGCGCTGCTTGCGGGGCGGCGCTGCGCCGGCCATTGGCAATGGGTCGAGCGCATCCTCAGGACCGGAAACAAGTCCTGGTGCTTCAAGAACCGCGACTGGCAACCCCAAACTGCCAACTGCGGTCCGCGCTCCCTGGCTGCGCAACCCAGTCGAGCTCCACGCGGGCAACGCTGACCGCCCAGAGTCGCACGGCGGCGGTCTGGACGGCCCCAGCGCGTAAGAGTGATTGTGGGTAACGGAAAGGCCGGGTGCAGTCATGTTTAGGGCCCGTTTCATTCGAAGCTCGCCTGGCTGGCCAAGCTGAAGTCCCTCGATCGGATCCAATCAATTTGGATGCGCATTTCGCAAAAGCCGGACATGGTGGAGTGCACACCCAGACTGAGACAAGGAAATTCGCGGACACTTCCCGCGTTAAGCTACGCAGCTTTTTCTATATGTCGTCAGCGTGAATGCTTATGTTCCTATTCCTCCGGACTGAGATAGTCGAGCGCTGAATGCAGGCGCTGCGTGTTGTAAACGGTCTCTATGAAAGCACCGATGTGTTTGCGGCATTACGACAATGCGAAGGCGGCGAGCTTCGTGACTGAAACAGGAAGAGGTGATATTGGGCGGATTCAAGCGGTCGTCGCAACACCTGAGCGAAGGACGTTGCGACGGCTATTCGAAAACGAAGATCACACCGTTCTGGACGAGCGCCGTTGCCCTCGCCGGGACGGCCGCCAGTGGCGGGGCGATTTGAACTCCAGCAATTCTGGTTGGGGATTGCGCAGGGAATGAGCAGCGAGGATGCTGCACTGACGGCTGGCATGTCGCAGCCTGTCGGAACCACATTGTTTCGAAAGGCAGGCGGCATGCCAGCAGCGATGTTCAGTTCCTCGGCCAGGCCGCCGTCCGGGCGGACCTAGTCGTTTGCGGAACGCGAGGAGATCGGACTTTTTCGCGTTCAGGGCCTCGGACTCCGACTTGGCCGATCCGCCTCGACCATCTCCCGCTAGCTACGACGCTATGCCGCGACGCGCAGCGGCGGCCTGGAGTATCGTACATCGACAGCCCAACGGCACGCCGAACGATCGGCCCGTGACCCAAACCGACCAAGCTTGCGCAACACGACCTGCGCACTTATGTGGAGCAGCGACTGGCCGGCGTTGTCATGACCCCGAGCGGCGCCGCCGTTCCTGGTCCCGCCGTTCCGTGGAAGGGCCGCCGGCATGGCACGCGAAAGGATCGGCGCTGGGCCAGGGCCTGGAGCCGGAGCAGATTGCCCGACGCTTGCCGATCGACTTCCCGGACGACAAGACGGCCGAAGGCGATCGCCCACCCCAACGACAGCCGGCTCTACCTCAAGTCAATCCAGGTCCTGGTGCGTCAGGCCAAGCGGTACGGGATCATGCTCAGGCACATGCGGCTGGCCAAGGCAGCGGCGGTGCGGGCGGGTCGCTATGCGCATGCCCGGCAGTTCCGCCGGATGCGTCGCGAACTCAAGCGCCTTCACACCTATCTCGGCCCGGTGTTCCGCGACGCCGACCGCAAGATCGCCGGCAATGCCGAACTCGACGCCCAGGCTTGCCCGGTTGCTCGGGCTCGCCGAGCGGCTCTTGGCGCAGAAGCCGAAGGACAGGACAAGATCTACTCCCTGCACGCGCTCGAGGTGGTCTGCATCTCGAAGGGCAAAACCCGCAACCCTTACGAATTCGCTGCAAGGTCGGGATCGCGGCAACCAACAGCGAGGGCCTCGTGCCGGCGGCCAACGCGTTCGAGGGCAATCAGTATGATGGTCACACGGTCGCAGCAACGGTCGATCAGGCGGGTGAAAGATCGGCGGCGCCGATCCGGACCGCATCTACGTCGACAAGGGCTATTGCGGGCACGACTATGCCGGCTCGGGATCGGTGATGATCGCCGGCCGCAAGCGCGGCCCTGACGGCAACCATGTGTCGGGAACCGAAACGATGATCGGCCATGGAGGCCACAACCGATAACATGGACGGCCGACTGGACCGCAACTTCCTCCTCGGCTCCGGCTGGATAGGCTTCTGCGCGGCTGGTCAGCCTACTTCTGTCGGCCGAATTGCGACCCATCGCCGTGCAAAGCGGGTGAGATTCACCCATGTGCTGAGGAGCAGAGCCGACCATGTCACGACATGGTCGGAGGCTATATCAAAGCAGATGTCGAAGTGTTGGCCCTCGGGTAACTCATGGCAAAGCGTTTGCGTTAGGTGCAATCGCAGGCACCCGTTTGAAGTGGGCATACGCAATTCAGCACAGTCAAATCCTAATAAGCGCTGCACCACCGGATAGAGCGCTTCAAAGAGGGTTTCCTTGGCCGAGAATAGCAGCGTCGCCAGCCAATCTGGGGAAGGGCGGTCTGTCGACCGATCAAGGCACGTTCATTCTCGTTCGCTGTCAGCTCAGAATAGACTCAAGTGCATGGCCGCTGGCCAGCGTCTCCACATCCACACCGAGTTGCCAGCTAGGGTCTGCAATGGCAAAACACGCGCAATACCGGCGTGCATGAGTGATTGAACCGGCAGGCCCCGGAGGCCACAGTGGAGCGTGGTCACGAAAGACAGGAATCTCGGGAGCAGGTTGCCCCAACGCGTGCAGGGCCGCCTGCGCCACCGCGCGACCGGCCAGAAACTCGGCACGCCGTGTCGGCAGTGCTGTGGACATGCTGGGGGGCAGTCTAAAGCGAGGTCGTGAAACAGGTCCTCCTTGTAGTTCTCTTAATTGAATCTGCCATGCACTAGGACCCCACCGACATTTCCGGTATCCTCCAAGGTAATATTGGTGAGAAATCCACGGGAACGGGTGCATAGAGCAATGAGGTCCGTCACGGTTTGGGCGCTCATACTGGAAACTGCGAGAAGCACTGCACTCGTGGCCGCCCACTATACATTACTGTAGGTCGCACCGTCGACGGATGCTCCACGGCAAGAGCGTGCTGTCCATACCTGCCAGACGACACGGATGGTGGCCGCGCTCACGAAGCTCGTGTCGGGACGGCTGCGATAGGGGCGGCCATGCGCATGGCCCGAATATCATGAATGTCGCAGGCATCCTGCTTTTCTGATGCTGACCATAGTGACTGGTGGGATTACGTCTGGCAAATCCGCTCGTAGAGATCGCCTAAAGTTAATGCCTTGAATATCTCCTCCAACCGAGGCGGTCCCGAGTGGCGGCTATTCTTCATACGAATTTGGAGTGCTGTGGCGAGGAGACTATCGCCGCCAATGTCGAAGAATTGTCGTCCAATCCTAATTCCGGGTCTTTCCGGAGATTGACTCCACCAAAGAAAATGTCACAGGAGTTGTCCTAGTTTAAGGCCAGTTCTTCTTATTGTTTTCGGACTTCCCCGGAAAGAGATGCGTTCTCTTCGTTCGGTCTCCATAGCCGCCATTTCGCGGCAGGACGTCTTGTAATGCGCGCTGACGTCCAAACGTTCTTCTGACGTCGCTCGTAGCGCTGCCGTGCCGCGAGGCCCTCCAAAACGCCAGCCATCGCGAGTCGATCGAATCCACGCTTGGTCGTACCTTCCTGGTCGGAGGTGGTGCCCGCGCAGGGAAGCCACGGCCATGACGAGCACGGCGGAGATGCGGAGGAGCTAATACTCTCACTGAGGCGACATCAGATCGCCTCGAAGTCGAGAGGGTACGCGCCGGTCTCGTCATGCACCTCGCTGCCGGCCAATGGAGGGACGAAGACGCAGGCTAACACCAATTCGGTCTCGGCACACAGCAGGTGAGCATCATGCTTATCGAGCGCGTAAATGATGCCCGGTCGCACGACATGGATCTCATCCGCCTCCGGATCCTCGACAGAACCCGTTCCAGAGATGCAGTAGACCGCCTCGAGGTGGTTCCGATAATGCATCTTGAGCCGGGCGCCCGGATGGATAGTGGTGATATGGAAGGAGAAGCCCATCCCATCGTTCTTGAGGAGCAACCGCACGCTTTCCCAGCTCGTTGTCTGGACCCGCCGGGCTGTTAGTTTCTCCTTATACAAATGCCGGACGATCATGATTCACCTCTTACGCTGCCATGTGCCCTGTGCTTCCGATCACGCTATCAATAGCGTCCTCGAGGATGTTGAGGCCTTGGCTAAGCTGATCCTCCCCAATGACGAGAGGTGGCAAGCACTTCACAACCTCGTCTTTGGGACCAGAGGTCTCGACAATAAGGCCCCTCCGGAAGGCGGTGCTGATAACCTGCCCTGCAACCTCGCCAGACTTCAGATCGATGCCTCGCATCATGCCTTGACCTTTAGTCGACACTCGCCCCGGATCGTACTTTTCCGCGATCTCATCAAGGTACTTTTCAGCAGATTGCCTTTCTCCTCGACGGACGCTGCAAAGCTATTCGTCCGCCAGAAGTGCTCCAGGGCTGCGCGCGCGGTGACGAAAGCATGACAGTTGCCACGGAAAGTTCCGTTGTGCTGTCCCGGCGCCCACCTGTCGAATTCTCGATCAATCAGGACGAGCGCCATAGGCGGCCCCAGCGGAAAGGTTTGGATTGCTTATCGAAGGTGCGATCGGGCCGATTGCTATCATATACTCGCTATCATGCCGTGCCCTGAAATGGGCCTGACGATCGAACCGGAGAACTTGGCGGATTGGTGCGCCTAGTTCCCGAGCTACGGCGGAAAAAAACAATCCGGAGGTCGGGTTACTGAGCGTCACGGTGGCGTTGATGTGCGTTACACCGTCGCAAGATCGTCTGTTAAGGGCTGAGACGATCAGGCCTTTGCCGAGCCCTGTGTTGCGCACCTCAGGATGCACAGCAATCTGCCAAACGAAGAGCGTGGATGGATCCCTCGGCCGCCGGTAGGCCGATAACCAGCCAACCACCGCCCCGGCACGCTCCGCGAGAACGCAGGTGTCGGCGAAATCACTGCAAAGCAGCAGCTCGCAATATAACGAGTTGCGGTCTAGTTGCGGGCACTTCTCGATGAGTTCCCACACATCGGCTGCATGAAACTCCGTCGGTCTTCGGAATTTCACTCGCGGCAACTGGCCGTCGGATCGAAAAGAGAACCTCTGACTATCTTGGACCACCCGGATGCTCCCAGCGAATACTCTCACCGCCTCGCGTCGCGTTTCACGAAAAGGACTTCTCAAAAGTGATGCCAATTGCGCCGAGGGCGTCTTAGAAAAATTTTCCTGAGTTTGATCGATGACTTGACCCGCAGTGGAGCAGCAGCCAGCCGAAAACAACTGCGTCGCGGATTCGACAAATACGACAGTAGGTGTCGCTTGCCTGACATCTGCTCAGGAATGGCGAGAGGATTAACAACGGGCCTGGTGGCGGATCGTCTTACGATCGACGACGGAGCAGGCCGCCGCTCCGACAACAAGATTGTGCCCTTGTCAGGATCTGCGTGAGCGCGTCCCTGCCTATCCCGATCTCACCGTCGTTCCTCTGAGGAGACTTTGCGAACGCGGTTTATTGAGACGGTTGGAGAGCATGGCAAAGCGGGTTGCGTATTCCGCAGTAACGACGAAGCTAAAAGAGCCGCTCGGCATGAGGTCGCGGCTCACCCTTCCGACGTACCGGGCCTAGCACCCCGATGGATCGAACGGGTGCACATGTTGATTGCTTCCCATCACGCGGCCCTCCCCGAAAATATCCGGCGGGTCGGCATCCGCGTCATCACTTTTACCTACGGGCCGCAACCGGTGCGACGGCTGCCCGAAGAATTGCCAGATGCATGTTGCAGCCCACAAGGTCGCTGCATGATCTGGCGCACAAACCAAGAGGATGGCGTTGCCCCTTAGTGCATTGATTCTAACGTTTGGTGCCCACGCTGACGGCGGCGATGATTTCGTCCGGATCGGCGCGCCAGACGAAGGGTCGGGTTTGCTGATTGTGCACCTTGATGAAGCGGTTGATGGCGACCTGGAGGTCGACAACCGAATAGAAGACGCCGTGCTTCAGGCGGCGTCGGGTCAAACTGGCGAAGAAGCCTTCGACGGCGTTGAGCCAACGAGCATCGCTGCATGTTGCGGCCGATCACCGAGCCATCCCGGATGTTGAGTGCGGCGAACAGGGTAGTGGTGCCATTGCGCTTGTAGTTGTGCGTCATGGCCGCCCCACGAACGCGCTTTAGCGGTAACCCCGGCTGAGTGCGATCAAGCGCCTGTATCTGGCTCTTTTCGTCAACCGACAGCACGATAGGATGCGCAGGCGGCGAGACGTAGAGCCCGACCACAATCGTGAAGCTTCTCGGCAAAGGCTTTGTCGTTGGATAGCTTGAAGCTGCGCCAGCGTGGGGTGCAAGGCGTGGTCGTGCCAGATCTTCACGCCCAAGGACGCAGCAATACCAAACCGCTCTTGCCATTGCGCGGAGCCGCGGCAGAATTCAGCTTGATGCGCTATCAACCGTTTGCTTAGCAATAATCATTCTATCGGCTATTTAAGCGGAGATCAACAATGACCATAGGAGCCTCCTCCTCGGCTCAACTACGGCACTGTGCCGTTTCCCAGGCGCCGAGACCTGCCTGCGCATCGGCGGCTATCAGCTACTACGTGGGCTTGGGCAATGTCGGATTGTTTTACCAGGCAAGAACCTCAGATCTGAGGACTGGTGAAGATCAGGGTACATGGCAAAACAACACGCGCTTCACATTGAAAACCTGGACCGGCCAGGAGACCGAACTCGGCACGTTGAAGACCTACACCGAGACCCGCGTGAATTTCCGTAACCGCCGCCTTCGGTTTCGGACGTTCTCGGTCCTATGCCTTCAACGGAGACAGCATCTTGACTTTCGCCTGGATTCAGCCTGGTGGCCTCCGAGTTGGTAAGGACTGGTCGGCCTTCGACGTGTTTATTGGCGGCGCGGGGTGACGTACTCAACCAGACGCCGGTTCCGTACGGCGGTTTCGATACCAATGTGGTTCAGTATTACTTCGACGCCGGGAACGGCTTTTCGGCCGTGGTTTCGCTCGAAGAAGGCTCGGGCGTGGTCGGCACAATCGACAACTACGCTCCGCACATAGTCGGCGGCTTGAAATACACACGTGGCTGGGGAGCGATCACCGCCGTTGCTGGTTATAATAGCAACTACGAATCGTTGGCCGCCAAAGTCCGTGTCGACATCAATGTCACCAACGAACTGTTGCTGTTCGGAATGTTCGGCTACGGTTCCAATGGCAAGCTCAACGACGACTCCATGAACGCGATCGACGCTCATGGTCGCGGCTTCTACAAGATTTGGGGCGGGAACCGGGCTTTCTGGGCTGGCGCCGCCTACGAGCTCAACGAGACAACTTCGTTCAACCTTCAGCTCTCGGGTGGCACACCTTCGGCGGGATGCAAGATGGCGCCGCCACGTGCGCTGCTACGAACAGCGCACCGACGTCTCTCACGCCATGACCTCGCTATGGGCGGCAATCTTATCCGCAGAAACGCTCATCGCTTTGCGCACTGACCATGGAGGGAAGGGAACCCAACATTAAACCGGGTGGCAAAGGTCGACGTCAGACTTCATTTTGCCGGATTGATTGAGGTGCGACCGATGGCATTGTGGTTCGCCGCTAAGCCAGCATAGACAACCCCGATCCACTTCCGAAATTTTGTGTCGGGTTTCCGTCACACCGGCAGCCTTTTTCATGTGCTGCATCGACAGAAATGACTGAACAGCAACGAGAAGACTCTTGTTTCAGCTCGTGTCAGCTGAATTGGCACACATATTGAATGTTCTTCGTTGCCGAACCGGTACCTCCAGCCGCCATCGACAGGCGCCCGAAGGTCCGAAAACCTGCTTGAAGTCAGAAACAAGCGGAAAGCCGTAGTCCTTCAACTCCTATGTAATGGATAACTGCAATGTCAGGTAAGAGAAAAAAGAAACGTTATTCTATATTGGACGATGACACTGAATGCGCAAGAATAATCAATGGGAGAAACGTTAAAATCGCGTATGCCGGAATCGACAAAGGGCGCGGCGTTTTTTCTTCCCGTAATTTCCTTCCGGGAGAGGTAGTCATGATTGGGCTAATCGACAGAATTGAGGAAGAGAGGACGATATATAGTATTCAAACGGACTGGAATGTTCACGCTACATTCGAGGAGCCCGTTGTCCTCTCCAATCATTCTTGTAATCCAAATCTAGCGATCGTGCCTAACCGATTCGGCGCCTATGATTTTATTGCTATTCACGAGATCGCTCATGATGTCGAACTGACGTGGGATTACGCTACCACTGAATTCGATTCGATTGCGGTACAGGTTTGTCTTTGTTCCTCGAACAATTGCCGTGGTGCAGCAGGGGGGTTCTCCACGTTGCGTCCTGATCATCCGATGCTCTCGGCGGGGTTTTACGCGCCCTATCTCCAGCGACCTTCTGGACGCTATCCGAGGGGTATAGGAATGTTTGGAAGGTTGGTTGGCTCCTAGAGCACGACAGGTGATCGATGAATCGATTGTGATGTGGAGGCTGCGTTTTGTGCTGATTCGACATCCGCATCACGGAGCAGATGCCGAAGTGATCGTGTCCCGCGGCGTGGTGTAGCTGGCGGCATTTAGTCGCCGTGCTCTCCGGCATGGGCCGGGCTGATCAGCGCGCCACGGCTGGCAGGCTGATCAGGGGATCATCGCTCATCTGGCTGATCGTTTCCAGAGTCATATCTGGCCCGCTGCACTGCCCATTCATCGTTCTGTTCGAGCAGGATTGCGCCGACGAGGCGCACGACCGCATCGTCGTTCGGG